>QNCV01000007.1 GCA_003645845.1 Fidelibacterota bacterium
AAATATGTCTTTTCCGGAGTGATAATTTTATTTTGTATCATACGGCTGCCTCCGGAGAAAGCATTATGATAAATATTCATCTCGTCATTTCCGGAACAGTGATCATAGTAATCATTAATAACGTTCGCCGCGGCATGAGCAGTAATAGATCCGATCAGCGTTAGTAAGAACGTCCACCAATTCAGCATTCCCCTTTGGTGAAAGGCAATTGAAGCACCCAAAATCACCGGTGCGATTGACGCCGTAAAAAAGGGCGCCCGCAAAATTGCAGAAATTAACTTTAACTTTAATAAAATCGTTGAGACAAATCGCCTAATCAATTCATTCTCAACCGATAAGACAAGACTATCTTCTCTCTCATCATGTTGAATATCAATCCGACGTGGTAATACTTTCACTACCAATTTATCATTCAGTTCGCCCGATATCGGATGGTCTGGATATTTCCCGTTCCATTTTTCTAAAATCCTGTGAATTTCTTCATCATCAGTTATTTTCGATATTTCACCACTCAGAGAGACTGATCCCGAATCGGTCTCATCGTCACAAATGCAAACATTGACCAGATGATTAAAATTCAAATGGGCTGCGGTAATCGATTCACGGGAAATTACAAGAAAAAGATCAAGATCATCGTTGACAAATCGTGATTTTATGCTATGCCCTATGGATGTGACGGCTGTTGACACAACAACCGAGGAGGCGTTATCTAATTGATTTATGGCATTTTTCCGAATATCTTTTTCAAAATTATTCATTAAAAAATAGTTCCATTTCCCGCTTTAAACTTTCCAGTGTGCGGATTGAGATTGGCTTGACCGGAACAGAAGCTTTGAAAAAACGCCCATAGGACTTAGTATCAATCCGTTGGTCAAGATTAATGACGACTCCTCGATCTGTATTTGAACGAATCAATCGTCCAATCCCCTGACGAAATTTTAACACCGATTCCGGTATATAGTATTCATTGAAGGGATTTCCGCCGGATTTCCTGATTTTCTCAACATTGGCCTCAATGATTGGTTCCGAGGGTACCGGAAAGGGCATTTTTGTAATAATCAAAATTTCCAGGGCGTCGCCGACAACATCGACACCTTCCCAGAAACTGCTGGTTCCCAGCAACACGGACGCTTTCTCCTTTCGAAAACAATCGAGCAAACTTGTTCGTGAGCCCCCCACTCCCTGAGCAAGCAGTGTAATTCCGGCTTTCTGAAATTCATTTTTTATCCGACGGCGCACGGCGCTTAAAGCAGAATATGAAGTAAACAGAACCAATATACCCTTATTGAAATTCCCTGCAATATTGATTAACAGGTCCCCAATGGATTCGCTATCACCTTTTTCCGGCGGCCGGTGATAAGTGATAAACCGCATCTGTCGGGGATAATTAAACGGAGATCCCACTGCTACGGAATGAACATTTTCCATATCCATCCGCGCAAGCCCGGCTCTGTTTAGTATATATTCGAAAGAATCGCCGATTCGCATGGTCGCCGACGTTAATATTGTCGAATGTCTGTCTTTTAACACCTTTTCATACAATGTTTCCGATATATCCAAAGGTGTAAAAGCAAATTCAACGCCCGATTCATAAATGTTAGGATGAACTTCATACCAAAATATCAGGCTTTCGTCGTTGCCGGACAGGATCGTTCTGAAAGTTTTAAGATATTCTTCCAATCCTTCGATGACATTAACCAGTCTGATTCTCAGTTCATCAAAACCAGTAGGCAGTTCTTTAACCTGTTCATCAATTTTTCCCACGAGGGATTTGACTATTTCAATCGTGTTAGACAGTTCATAGAGGAATGTCTGAGGTTCGGTTTTTAAATCAGGAAATTCAGCGGAAAATATTTTAAACCGCCTTTTCAGTGAATATCCCCTGTTTTTAGTCAATCTGCTTGCAGAATGTTGAAAAACGGCTTTAAAAAAAGTCTCGGCTGCAATTCTTAAATCACTGATCTGGTCTTTCAGACGAATTATATCACTTTCAACTTTCGCCAGCTTCTTAAACTGGCTCATCAACTGCTGAACATCCACAAGCAATCCGTGCTCAACCGGTTTTGTATTGAAGAGAGTTTTCAAGTAGGTCGATAGTATTGCAATATTTATTTTGGCTGAAAAATAATTATATGAATTGCTTTCCAGATTATGCGCTTCATCGATAATTAATCCTTCATATTCGGGAATGACTGTATTGTTTGCGGCCGCATCGGATAATAAAAGCGAATGATTGACAACAATAATATCAGCCGAATTGGTATAAAACCGCACTTTCCCCAGATAGCATCCGTCATATTTTTGGCAGACACTTGTTGTGCAATATCCCGGTTCGGAACAGATCTCATTCCAGATCGAATAATACTGACTGCTTCTGAATCCGTTATTTTCGGATATATCACCGGTTTTTGTATGTTTCAGCCAGATAATGATCGGAATTACAGCGGACCGGTTGGAAATATGGACTCTGTTGCCGATATCTGCCAGCAGACGGTTCCATCGTGTCAGACAAATATAATTGGAACGCCCTTTAAGTAAAACAGCTTTGAAAGGCAGTTTGACCTTGTCACAAATAAAGGGAATTTCCTTGAAAAATATCTGCTCCTGAAGCGTCTTTGTGTTACTGGCTATGACCACACGCGAGTGATCCGGCGTTTGACTCTTCTGCCATAAAATTGCCGGAATCAGGTAGGCCAGTGTTTTCCCGACCCCTGTACCGGCTTCAATAACCGCCGATTTTCCTTCGTCAAGGGATTCCCAGACATATTCCGCCATTTGCAATTGCTGTTTACGGGATTCAAAATGATCCAGTATCCCGGATAAAATTCCCTTTTCACCGAAATACTGTTTAATCGTCGAATAATTGACGGGTCCCCATTTTTCCCGGGAACTGCCGACCGAAAAGCCATAAAGATTTAGCGGCGGATTCCAATCGACCTTAGGAACAGGTTTCTCTCCAAGGCTTTTGGATAAAACCAGTCGCTGAGCGGCATTGTGATATAACCATTTATTCGGATCATCAGTATCCTTTAAAACAGCATTAATTGTCTGCAAAGTCTCAAGGTCATATTTGACAACCTCAGATATCAATTGCAAAAATATGCGACCGGTATTATAGGCATCCGTCTCCGCCCTATGGGCATTTTCAGAAGACAGGCCACAATATTCACTCACTGTTCCGAGCCGGTGGTTATGGAGATAAAAATAAAATGCCTGAGACAACATAAGCGTATCATAAATTTGATTACGGGAAAACGCTTTTTTAAAATCCTTATGTCTTCGGCAGTAATGTTTCAGAAAACCAAGGTCAAACTTTATATTGTGCGCGACAAGCGGTATCTCATCAAAGAAATCTATTACTTCCGGCAGCCGCTCTTCAAAAAGGGGTTTGCCCTTCAGCATTTCCGGTGTTATGCCGGTTAAATCGGTAATTTCAGAACTGATAGATACCCGGGAATTACACAAAAAGGACAATGTTTTCGTGGCTTTCCCGTTTTCAAACAGAATCGCCGAGAATTCAATGACGGTATCCTTTGACGGATCCAAACCGGTGGTTTCAAGATCAAAAGCAATGAATTTTGACAGATGTAGCTCTTTTAGAAGATCAGCCATCTACGCAATATTCGAAAAAAGTTTTATCACATCAAACACAAGAGAAGGTTTATTTTTAACGGCTGCTTTAAATAACCTCAACAGCGACATTTTTTCCGGCGGAATCGGACTGAGCATACCAGCCAGATCATTGAAATCCTTGTCTGTCATTTTCACAGTATAGTCTTTTATTCGATAATATTTTCTATGCTCGCTGCCGACTTCCTTATCCCAAACTTTTTTATATTCATCGAGCGCTTTTTTCGAATAATCACCTCTGCCAATAGCTTTGGCAGCGACTCTTCCGGCCATTTTTCCCGCCGCCATTCCCGATAAAATACCACCACCTGACATCGGATTCACCTGCCGGGCAGCGTCACCGACAATCATAAGATTGTCCGCCGTAATTTCTTTCAATGTATTGGCCACCGGTACGCCGCCGGCAACCGTCGTCATTGCTTTGGCATTCGGGTATTTCCTATGAACAAATTCTTCAAGTAATTGTAACGCCGTTTTCCCGTTGCTTATGGAAGCGTTATATCCCAGACCGACATTGGCACTGCTGTCGCTTTTGGGAAACACCCAGACATATCCGCCGGGCGCCAGTTCCGTTCCAAAATAAAATTCGATTCGCTCTTTAACAATATCGACACCCTCTAAAAACATCTGAGCGCAGGGTTCAATATCATAGTATTTTGTTTGGGTGTGAATGCCGGCACAGCGGGCTATTCGGGATTCAACTCCGTCAGCGGCAATCACTATTTTCGCCGTAATTTCCTTTGCTACTCCGATATGAGTTACCTGAACAACCGGTAATTTCCCCTCTTTAAATATCACTTTTGTGACATTGGCTTTTGTATAGACTTCAACCCCCTGCATCGCCGCATAGGCAGCCAGATCATGATCGAAAAGTCTCCTATTCAGAACAATACCATCGACCGGTAACGTTATATCTACATATTTTTCATTTGGGGCGACCAGACGAATTTTAGAAACGGTATTTGTAATCCACGACTCTTTGATTTCCGTATATTTGGAGAGTCCATTCAAGGCGGTTGCTTCGGCACAACGCACCGGAACGCCGATTTCGCGGTCACGTTCCAATAATACCACAGAGGCACCCTGTTCGGCTGCATGACGGGCAGCCATACTACCTGCGGGTCCGGCGCCGACAACCACCACATCATAATTACTTTTCATTGGCCTGCTCCTTCTCATTCCCGGAGCTCAATGCACCAAAAGGACATACGCCGATGCACAATTCACAATGCGTACAAGCATCATTGTCGATATATAAGCGGTTTTCATCCAGTGACATACAATCCGCCGGGCATACCGACAAACAAGTTCCACAAAGATCGCAAAGCAAAGGATTTATTTTAATCATTTCGTTTCTCATCCACATTAAACGTTGGATACACCAGATTAAATCGGGCCATATAATAAATTTTACTCAGATAATAATTCACAAAAATAACCAGGAAAAATAAGGGGTATTCACAACTCAGCATCAACCCAAGAAAGAGAATAGGAAAACGGATCGAGCGTAAAATCCAGGTATTAGAAGGCTTAATGATTGTAATTAAAAATAATGGCAGCGAAAGCAGAGCCGGAAGTGATATAATCGGGTCCTGATTATACAAGCTTAAAGCGAAACAGAGGGCCAACCATATCGATGCAAAAAGAACCGTATTGCGGTTACTGACTTTAACGGATATTGTCACCTTATTACTCTCCTCATCCCCTTTTTTATCGGGCAATGTCGTCAAGATTGCCACTGCTGTCCAGGCCGATAAATAGGGAATTGAATATACAATGGCTCCCTTCAAGCCATAACCGCCTAATGTCCAACCCGATAAAAATAAAAACAGGCCACTAATGAAATTCACCAGAATTCCGAGTATCGGTTTATTTTTCCATTCAAAAGGCGGATAATTATAAACATAGCCACCGAACAAGACCAGCAAACCCATTAAGAGAAATATTTTAAAATCAACGAGCAGTAATACGGCCAAACTGATAACAATTGAGCCAAGCGCAATTTTATTCGCGGTCTTAACCGGAACATATCCTTCTGAAATAAGGAAAAGTTTTTGGTTAATTTTATCGGTTTCAATATCCCTTGTTTGATTTAATATAAACGAAGAACCTGTGGCAAGAGTAACACAAATAAATGCCAGAATATTGGTGATATTCACCCGGGTACTCCACCAGACAGGATTGTCATTGAAATACATGGCTCCACTTAAACCTGATAAGGTAATAATCCAGACAGGGAAAAAAAGCGTCGGCCTGAATATGAACAGGTAATCCAGCGGTTTCAGATATTTATCGGGAATTTTTAGCATTACTTTCTCCTACTGATTAATAATTTTCATCGGAATTTAGATATTTGCCGGTAAAACACGCAGTGCAAAAATGTTTGTCCGGCAGTGATGTTGATTCCAGAAGTCCTTTTACGCTAATATATTCAAGGCTATCTACTTCAAGATAATTTCTGATGGCTTCAACATCTTTGTGATTGGCAATTAATTCCTCTTTTGAAGGAAAATCCATGCCGTAAAAGCAGGGATATTTTACCGGCGGCGAACCAATCCGGATATGGATTTCCCTCGGTTCTGCCTCTTTGATCATACGAACCAGCTTCTTCAGCGTGGTACCCCTTACAATTGAATCGTCAACAATCACAACTTTTTTATCTTTCAGCACGCCGCCGATGGTGTTGAATTTGATTTTTACACCAAAATCCCGCATCTCCTGGGTCGGATGAATAAATGTTCGCCCGACATAGTGATTCCGAATTAAAGCCATCTCAAAGCGGGCTGTCGATCGCTGTGAATATCCCAATGCCGTCGTATTGCTGGAATCGGGAACTGAAATGACAATATCTGCATCTTCCACCGGTTTTTCGATTGCCAGTATTTTACCGATTTTCCGCCGGGTTTTATCAACGTATTCACCGAAAATCCGACTGTCCGGCCGGGAAAAATAGACATATTCAAAAATACAGTGGCGAGGTTCGGGTTTGTGAATAGAATAAGTGATTTCTTTACCCCCGTCAAAAACAACCATTTCACCGGGATTTATATCACGCTCATACTTAGCGCCAACCAGATCAAGGGCACAGGTTTCCGAAGTCACAATTGTCGTATCCTTATAACGCCCCAGACAAAGCGGTCGGAATCCGTAGCGGTCACGGGCAACAATCATTTTGTCATTAATCAGAATCACAAGGGAATATGCTCCGTCAACCCGCCGCAACGCTTCCAGCATTTTATCTTCAACACTCTTTCCCCTGGAATGCACGAATAGCTGAATAATATACTCAGTATCGGAGCTCGTCTGAAAAAGCGTGCCTTTCTCCTCCAATTCTTTTTGAATCGATCCGAGATTCACAAGATTTCCGTTGTGAGCAATGATGATTTGATTCCCCTTATAGTTGAATACCAGGGGCTGAATGTTAATCCGTGATTTTTCACCATGGGTAGAGTAACGGTTATGACCGATTGCACAGCGACCCGAAAGATTGTTCAGGTATTTACGGCTGGAAAAAACCTCTGAAACCAATCCCAGTCCCTTGTAAATGTTGACCTTGTGGTTGGCGTAGCTTGCAATTCCGACCCCCTCCTGTCCCCTGTGCTGGAGTGCATAGAGACACATATAGGCCATGGTAGAGGCTTCACTATTATTATATATTCCGACGATTCCGCACATTATTTTTCCAGAATATTGATGTGATTAGAGTAAATCCAGCCCCGTTTTCCTTTCAGAACCTCAAGACGATAGACGCCCGGTTTTACGGGTATATCAATCTCAGTGGCTTTGCCTTTTTGAATCACTTCGCCATTGCGAATCAGCCGACAATGTCCCCGTTCCGGAAGAATCGCTTTCAATACCGGTCTGGTCATTACACCCGATTCGCCCATCTGTAAAACCGACTTGCCGTCCTCAGCCCAAAATCTGAACCCTCGTGCATCGCCTCGTCGATAATTAGATATAAAGGTTCTGCCGCTGCGGATAATATCGAAGATTTTTTGTTCGGTCACCGGTATTTCTGCTTCCTGATCAAATTCATCGTCACAAAGCAGATGTGTCCGGATGGATTTGAACATAATTTTGTAATCGAAGATTGCCTTAGTATAGAGCTTGAATAACTTTATTTTCGTAGCATGAACATCAACAGAGCCGATTCCCACGACTTTACGGGAAAGATTCGTTTTATCCCACCATGCCAGCAATCGTCGCGATGGAAAGGTGGAAAAACTGCGGGGATGAACGACATTCCAGTATTTGTTCAGTCCGGTTGTCATTTCAAGCCAGTGAGACATCATATTCCAGACCTCGATGACTTCGATTTCCGCATAATCCAGATTTCCCCAGGGAATCGGCGGAAAACCGACAACCGACCGGTTGACATCCCGTTCTTCAAAGGGATGAGCCGCAACACCCAACGCGCCTTTCTCTTTCACAGCCTTGATATATTGTTCGTGATTATAATCCTCCGGGAGAGTTTCATTCAATCCAAAGGCCAGATAATGATGCTGATCATTCCGGTCATTGATTTCGTATCCCACCGATAAAAAAAGATCGTCGTGCCAGCCGGAAAAGCCTTTCTCCCGGCCTTTCAAAGTCATGTGGTCAGAGGCCAGCAGGTAATCCAGACCGGCTTCCTGTGCCGCTTTGATTATTTCCGGAAAGGTTCCACTTCCATCGGAATAGACCGAATGAACATGAATACAGCCGATATATTCCCGGAAATCTTTCAACCTTCAACCCTTTGAATAAAAAATAAGGCCAGCCCGACTCCCATGACATCGGCAGTCAAATCACGCCAACTGAAAAAGCCGTTCGGCTTTTTTCTATCGAACATCTCTTTGCTTAACCCGAGTGAAATCGTTACCATTCCGGCGTTTCTGCGACTATTCAAACTGGAAACATTACCGACATTTGCCTGAAAATAATAAGCGGTCGTCGTAATCATGAATGAGCTGCTGAGATGTTTCAATTTGTCCACACCGAACCAGTCGTCTCCGATTTGCCGGCTCCGGACAGAGTTTGCATCATCCGCCAATGCATTTAAACTCAGGAAAAAAATTACCAGGAAGGATATTCCATATTTTATCATATCAAACCGATACTGCTCAGAAAAATTATTAAAATCAGAACCGGAGCAACAAAGCGTACAATAATTGTCCATGTTGAAACCAGAAACGGAGGCAGATTAGTTGTACCTTCAAGTAAATGAGGTACTGCCTTTTTAATTCCCCAGAACCAACCGACAAAAAGCGCAATAAAAATTCCGCCTAAAGGTAAGAATATATTTGCAGAAATAAAATCAACAAAATCAAACCAGGTCAGCCCGAATATTCTTACATTCTGCCAGCCGCAGAAAGACATGGCGTTCGGGATTCCGATGACAAATACCGTAAAACCCAGCAAAACCGCCGCTTTTTTCCGCGGAATATTAAATTCATCAACGGTAAAAGTCGTAATTACTTCCAATAATGAAATTGTCGATGTCAAGGCAGCGACAGTGAGCAACAGGAAGAATATAATCCGAAAAAAGTATCCGGCGGGAATCGAATTAAAAACAACCGGCAAAATGTTAAAAATCAACGAAGGTCCCTGCGCCGGATTCATTCCCATGGCAAACAGCGCCGGAAAGATCATGAATCCGGCTAAAATCGCAATCAATGTATCCAGAATAACAATATTCACAGCGCTGTCGGGAATCGATTCTTTTTTAGACATATAGCTGCCGTATGTTAAAAGCGCGCCCATTCCCAGACTCAGGGAAAAAAAGGCCTGCCCCAGCGCTAAGAATATCGTCTTTCCGGTAATCTGCGAAAAGTCTATCTTTAATAAATAATGAACCCCTGCTCTGGCGCCCGGAAGAGTCACTCCCCGGACTACCAGCACAATGACCAGAAAGAGCAACGCCGGCATCATAATTTTACTGGCACGTTCGATCCCTTTGGTCACCCCTGCATAAATAATACTAATAGTCAGAATCATGAATAAGCCATGAAATAACAGAGTCCATTGTGGCATCGAAGAAAGCGTCTTAAACAATTCACCCGCAGCAAGGGGATTTTCAAGATTTTGAAAACTGCCCTTTATTGATTCAATCACATAGCCCAGACTCCAGCCGGCGATAACATTGTAATAGGACAAAATTAAAAAGCCGGTAATCACTCCTAATACACCGACGCCAATCCAGAAAGGATTACCCTTACTGAGATCACGAAAACTGCCCACCGGGTTTTTCTGACCGGTACGTCCGATCAATATTTCCGCAATCACAACCGGAAGCCCCACCAATAAGACACAAATGAGATAAAGGAAAATAAAAGCAGCGCCGCCATTCTCACCTACGAGATACGGAAATTTCCAGATATTTCCCAATCCCACGGCCGAACCGGCCGCCGCCAGAATAAAACCTATTTTCGAGCCCCATTGCTCGCGATTTGCGTTCATCCTATCTCCTTAAACTCCAGGAAAAAGATATTCCAATACTTCTGGATATATTGTCAGTTGTCAATTCCACATTATCTTTCGGAAAATAGTACAACTGAGCATCAACGTAGGCATCCAGCATACCAATGATATAAAAACCGACACACCACCAGGCATATTTATTGCGGATTTCACGCGGACGCCAGGTGGCATCATGTAATTCATATCCGGTGACGTCCTTAATCTTCTCTTTCTTTTCGGTTTCAGTCATATTATGCCAGGCTTCGATACCTATCTCGCTTTTGGTATCCTTAACGTACCGATATATATCATTGTACTGAACGAATTTGTAGACATGATATGCTTCAAGTGAAAAATAGACCAGACCTTTTACCGGTTTATGAACATAAAGATGCCCCCAGCCGGGGAATATCGCCGAACGAATCATGGCTCCCCGCGGTTTAATCGAATGGGTTGAATCCGGTCGAGTTAACTCAAAGGCAACGATTTCATTGACACTAATCAGCAAAACTGCGATTAGAATAAACTTTATCTTACCCTTTGAATAATTTTTCATAGTCTAAGGTAAATATATTATATCAGGCCGGCCAGTTCCCGATCACATAAGCCGATTGCGGAACAATGGAAATCCTGACTTCCCTTGCGCCGGGATCAAATACCTCACCGTCAAAGTGAATAGGCAGTGCCTGATCACTGGAGATAAGAATCTGTCGGCCAAGTTTCATGCTTACTTCCCGGACTCTGGAAATACGACCATTTTTTAATTTTCCGAAATTCAACAGAATTTTCCAGATGGGCAAATCCCGAATATGACAGATGTTAAAAGCGCCATCATCAATTTCCGCGTCAGGAGTGAGTTTTAAACCGCCACCCACGGACCAGCCGTTGCCGATGGCTACAAGATAGATGGGATCGTCAGAAATTTTCCTGCCGTCGATTTCAACATTCGCCGGGATCGCTTTCCAAAGTTTCAAACTGCTGAAAATGGCATACAGGTATGCCGCTGAGCCCCTGAAAATACCGGTATTCTTTCTGCGATAATTCACCAATCCGTCAAAACCAATTCCCACACCGTTAATAAAAATACGGTCTTCAATGGTTCCCACATCCATCAAACGGAAATGATAATCGGTCAGTATTTTCACCGCTTTCTTCAGCATTTTCGGTACATGAATCGACCGCGCAAAATCATTGCCCGACCCCTCCGGTATAATTCCAAAAGGCGTCGCCGTGCCGGCAAGTCCGTTCATTACCTCATTTGCCGTTCCGTCGCCACCAAAGGCAACGACGGCATCATATTCACGGTGAATTCTGTCGGCAATTTGCGCCGCATGCAACATCCTTTCCGTATAATAATAATCAAACCGATGGCCGGTGGTCTCGGTAATTTCCCGCAATTCCGGCAATAATCTCATTGTTTTACCCCACCCGGCAACCGGATTTACGATAACAGCGTATTTTCTTTTTTTCAATACCCCTTACTCCAGAGTAGCAACTGCTTCAATTTCGACCAGAACATCCAAAGGAAGCCGGCTGACCTGAACGGCGGAACGCGCCGGCTGTTTTTCCGGAAAAAATTCCATAAAGACTTCGTTCAATTGTGAAAAATCCGCCAGATCGACCATAAACACCGTCAATTTCACAATATTTTGCAGATTGCTTCCGGCGGCAGTAAGAACTTCCGACAAATTTCGAAGATTCTGACGAACCTGATCTTTGATGGTTGTCGCTTCAACTTTACCCGATACCGGATTGATCGGAATCTGACCCGAGGTAAATACAAATCCATTGGATTTAATCGCCTGACTGTACGGCCCTATGGCTTTCGGGGCTTTTTCGGTATGAATAACGAATCGGCTCATTGGTTTTAATTCCTCTATTTTCCCCAACAAACATTGAGTTCTTTATTGGCTTTGAGTTCGTCCAGACGACGAACCGGTGTCTTATGAGGTGCGCTGTGCAACACCTCAGGGTTCTCATGGGCTTCGCGGTCAATTTGCTCCATCGCTGCTACAAATTTATCCAGCGTCTGTTTACTTTCGGTTTCCGTCGGTTCAATCATAATGGCTTCCTTCACAATCAGCGGGAAATAGACTGTCGGCGCATGCAGACCAAAATCCAGCAGGCGCTTGGCAATATCGAGTGTTTTAATGCCCAGTTCCCGGTGATTTTCCCCTGAAGCGACAAATTCATGCATACATTTGCGGTTATATGGTATCGCAAACTTATCCGCTAATTTCACTCTCAGATAATTGGCATTCAGAATTGCATTCTTAGATACCTCGGTCACTCCCCGAACTCCCAACATGACGATATAGACGTAAGCCCTTACCATTACCCCAAAATTACCGTAATACCCAAGCACTTTGCCGATTGTGTCCGGAAAATCACTGGAAAGATGAAAACCTTTTTCGGTTTTTATCACGCGGGGCACGGGCAAATATTTCACCAGTTTTTCCACGACGGCTATCGAACCGCCACCGGGGCCGCCACCTCCATGGGGGGCGGAAAATGTTTTATGAAAATTGATATGGGTAATGTCAAAGCCCAAATCACCCGGGCTGGTGATCCCCAGCAGCGCATTCAGATTGGCGCCATCCATATAGACGATACCGTCATATTGATGCACAATTTCCACAATCCGTTCTACTTCTTCTTCAAAAAGACCCAAAGTATTGGGATTCGTAATCATCAAGCCCGCTACTTCATTGCTCATTTTCTCCTTGAGATCATCGATGTCAATACAGCCCTTCTCGTTGGACCTTAATGCAATGGTTTTGAAATTGGCCGAATAAGCGCTGGAGGGATTTGTACCGTGGGCTGAATCCGGGACGAGGATATATTTGCGTTTTTCACCCTTAGACTCATGATATTTTTTCACGATCATAACACCGGTCAATTCACCGTGAGAACCGGCAGCCGGTTGGAGAGTCGCCGCACGCATTCCCGTTAATGCACAGAGCATTTTTTCAAGATCGTACATTAATTCAAGCGCTCCCTGAACACTATTTTCCGGTTGGAGCGGATGCAGATCCGCAAAGCCATTCATCCCGGCAATTTTATCATTAATCTTCGGATTGTATTTCATTGTACATGAACCTAACGGGTAAAACCCCTTGTCAACATGATGGTTCATCGTCGATAAATTGGTGTAATGCCGAACGACCTCCGGTTCGCTGACTTCCGGCAAATTCAGCTCTGTTTTTCTTAACAACGATTCGGGAACATATTTCTTTACAACGTCGTCGTCAACCGGTTTTGCCGGCAGGGATACTCCAATATTCCCTTTTGAGGAATAATTAAAAATTAGTTGCTCCATGCTTTCCCCTGTTTAATTGTTATCGGTTCAGCTCACGCTTGATCAGTTTCTTAAACTCCTCTAATACCGTGGGAATTTTTTCCGGGTTCTTACCACCGGCGGTTGCCATATGGGGCCGACCGCCACCACCACCGCCAAGGTATTTGCCAAGTTCTTTGACAATCTTCCCGGCATTCAGTTGATATTTTTGTATCGCCGCATCAGTGACGGTCACCACTAATATAGGTTTTCCGGAAACAACGGAAATAAAAAGCCCCACTCCCAACGACACTTTCTCCCGAAAAAGATCGGCTGTTTTTTTCAGATCATCCGCGGATTGTGACGGATATTCTTTGGCAAAAACCGTCAAAACCCCAAGCTTTTCTGAAGCAGCAATCTGGTTTTCGAGCTCTTTTTCCAGTCCCTGAACCATAACGGACTGAAATTCCTTTTCGAGATTTTTAGTCCGCCTGATCACTTCGTCAATCTTTTGATACAGATTTTCCGGATTTGCATTCAATAAAGCGCTCAAATCCCGAATTAATTTCTCACTTTGGCGAAGGTATTCAATCACCGCCTGCCCGGTAATCGCCTCGATTCGCCGGATACCGGCGGCGACAGAGGTTTCCGTGACGATTTTAATAGCGCCGATATCACCGGTCCGATTGACATGCTTCCCGCCGCATAGTTCTTTGGAAAAATCACCCACTTCCACAACTCTGACGATATCTTTGTACTTCTCGCCAAAAAGAGCCATGGCGCCGGATTTTTTCGCCTCCTCGTACTTCTGATATGCAATTTCCACTGCGAGATTTTCCCGGATTTTCCGATTGACAATATCTTCGATTTCTTCAATTTCCCGAGAAGTGATTTTCGCATAATGAGTCAAATCGAAACGCAGTCGCTCTGCAGTCACAAGCGATCCGGATTGGTGGACATGCTCACCCAGCACCTGTCTGAGTGCCGCCTGAAGCAGATGAGTGGCAGTATGATTTGCACGAATGGCATCGCTGCGTTCGGTATCGATTTCAGCAATGACATTAATATTATTCCCGATTTTTCCCGATATCAACTTTCCAATATGGACGATAGTATCGTCGAATTTCTGCGTATCCGTTATCTGCATTCGGAAATCGTCATTTGCAATCTGTCCTGTATCGCCGATTTCGCCACCGGATTCCCCATAGAACGGGGTTTTGTCCAGAACTAAATGGTAAACATCATTCCGTAAATAATATTTCCTTAGAACCGATTTCGTGGTCGATTTTTCATAACCGACAAATTCCGAATCGGGACCATCCGTGACAATTACCCAGTCAATTTCCGCGTCGTTGTTGTCGCTTTTGAACTTGTGAGCAGAGCGCGCCCTCTCCTTCTGTTTGGCCATTTCTGTTTCAAATCCCTGCATATCCACGGAGAAACCATCATCAGCCGCGATTAGTTGCGTCAAATCCACGGGAAATCCATAGGTATCGTAGAGTTTAAACACTTCCGCTCCGGGAATTACGGTTTTCTTTTGCTCCAACAATTCATCTTTAACCCGACGGTACTCCGCGAGGCCTTTATCCAGAGTTTCTCCAAAGGATTGCTCTTCAAAACGGATCACTTTTTTAACATGTTCCTTGCGTTCGACGCTCTCCGGGTAAACTTCTCCGAGAATTTCACCTACGGTATCCACCAGTTTATAGATAAAGGGTTTGTTCATATTCAACATACGGCCGTAGCGTGCTGCCCGACGCAAAATCCGACGGATAACGTATCCGCGTCCGTCATTGGACGGCATCCCGCCATCGGCTATGGAAAATGTCAGCATCCGGATATGGTCTGCTATCACTCTGTGAGGTACCCCGTTCATTTCCGAGTATGGGACACCGCTCAGTTCGGCAATTTCCCGAATGAGTGGCATAAACAGGTCCGTCTCATAATTCGACTTTTTCCCCTGTAACGCAGCGACAATCCGTTCCAGGCCGGCGCCCGTGTCGACATGTTTTTTGGGTAAAAGATGCAATTCACCGTTCAAATCGCGGTTATATTGGATAAAAACAAGATTCCACAATTCGATATATTCAGAATCACCCGTATTTATTTTTTCGGCCCGTTGGTTCACCGGATCATCCCCGGTGTAGTAATGAATTTCCGAGCAGGGACCGCAGGGACCGGTATCGCCCATCTCCCAGAAATTATCCTTTTTACCGAAACGCAGAATATGCTCAGGATCAATATCGGTTTCTTTTTGCCAGTATGAGAACGCCTCATCATCATCTGTATAGACAGTTGCCCAGAGCCTTTCTTTGGGAAATTTCCATACATCAGTAAAAAGCTTCCATGCAAATTGAATCGCCTCTTCCTTGTAATAATCGCCGAAAGACCAGTTTCCAAGCATCTCAAAAAATGTATGATGGTATGTATCTCTGCCGACCTCTTCAAGGTCATTGTGTTTGCCGCTGACCCGGATACACTTTTGTGAGTTTGCCACTCGTGGAAATTCAGGCTCCTTCTGGTTCAGAAATACCGGTTTAAACTGATTCATCCCGGCATTTGTAAAAAGCAGGGTTGGATCATCGGCCGGAATTACCGGAGCGCTCGGAACTATCTCATGATTTATTTTTCGAAAATATTCAATAAAATCTTTTCTGATCTCAGCTGCGGTCTTCATGTATCTCCGTGATAAGAATTAACATCCCAATATCAACCGAATAAGTTATCTTGATCATGGTCAATAATCAAGCCATAATCTCACACGAATTCTCCCGAATATTGATATGATTTATGCAAATATCAGGAAGAGTTTCAAGAGGATTACTGCTGATTTATGCCGGCGGGTCAGGGTGAATTAAGTTTAGTCAATATAAAATATTTGCTCAGAAACCGCTTGTTATAGGCATAAATCATCTCCGACTGCGCCGGATAATAATCAAATCTCAAACTCGTGTCAATTTTAAATTTTTAATTTTTCCTTTTTAATTCAGAATATTCGATAAAACAGCGGCAAATTTATCGAGATCAAAGGGTTTACTGATAGACGCTTTAAAACCGTAATCCCGCGGGTGGCTGATCACCGGATCATCGGCATATCCGCTATAGGCCAGCGCTTTGACATCCGGATTGATCTTCCGCATTTCGGATAGCACTTCACTTCCGCCCTTTCCACCGGGAATAGTCAGATCAAGAATTACCAGGCTATAACCATCACCACTATTGAACGTTGATTTATATTGTTCAATTGCAGAGTCTCCGTCAGCAGTTGCATCGACGCTGAACCCCAGTTCGACAAGTAAAGCCGTGACAAATTCCCTGACAGCTTCTTCATCATCCATCAAAAGAATCCGGCCGGAAAAGGATTTATTGAGTTTAATTTCCGGCTTTTCGGCAAGTTTTTTATCCGTTTTCGGGAGATAAATTGTAAAAGTTGCTCCCTCACCCCGGACGGAATTGACGGTAATATACCCTTTATGTTTTTGAATAATCGAATAACAGGTCGCTAAACCCAGCCCACTTCCGGAACTCTTGGTAGTGAAAAAGGGATCAAATATTTTATCGATAATCTTTTCAGGAATACCGATTCCTTCATCCCGGATAGATATTTTTACATATTCACCGGCTTCGAGTTTACCAATTAAATCACCCGATTCGACAATGACATTCATTGCATCGACATAAATTGTCCCGCCGCTCGGCATAGCCTGTTTGGCGTTGATGATAATATTTGTCAACACCTGTGAAATCTGATTTTGATCCATTTCCACAAGATGCAAATCGTCTTCAGTGGTAATCTCCGATATGACATTACTACCCGTCAGAGTGAAAGGCACTAACTCTTCGATTAAATCCTTGATCGAAGCAACATCGACCACCGGTTCACCACCTTTTGAAAAGGTCAGAAGCTGCTGGGTCAGTCCGGTGGCCCGGGTAATGGTTTCCTCAAGGCGATTTAGGAATTTGCCAATGTCTTCGCCGGCATCGATTTTAATTTTCACTAACTGAACATTTCCGAGCATAATCGAAAGAATATTATTAAAATCGTGAGCGATTCCGCCGGCTAAAACACCAATGGAATCCAGTTTTTCGGCTTTGAAGGATTCTTCCTGGATGCGTTTGGAGCGCGTCAGGTCCCGGATAATTCCCAAACTTGCCGGTCTTCCATTCCAGAATATCTTGGATGTATTGACTTCAAGTTCCAATATCTTCCCGGATTTTGTGCGGGCTGTGAATTGAAATTGTTTATTGATCAATTTACGCTTGCGCCGCTTTTCAATACGCTCTCTGATAAGTTCCTTACTGTCTTTTTCTATGATCTTCAAAAAGTCAAATTTCTTATCCAGCAATTCCTCGCTGTTATACTCCAGTAACCGCTCCAATGCCGGATTAACCAATACAAATAAATCGTCTTGCCGGACATAAATGGCATTGCTGGATTTTTCAACAATCTGGCGGAAATTTGTCTCACTGTTCGCCACTGCCTTTTCCATCTGCTTTCGGAAAGAGATATCACGGATAAAAACCATATCCGCAGGCTTATTATGCCATAGGGTCTTCGAGGCAGCTACTTCAATCGGGATAATAGTCCCGTCTTTTCGCTGAAGAAAAGACTCATAAACCCTGCGGACAGGACGGCCTTTAATCCGGTCGATTGACAGGTTCAAAACCTTTTGATAATCATCTTCCGGCGTTAAATCTTTAATACTCAATTTTGTGAGGGATGAAACAGAGTAACCTGAAATTTCGGCAGCATTACTGTTGGCGTACAGATAGTTCCCGTTTTCGTCGTTGATCAATATTCCATCAAAAGCATTCTCGGCCAAGGACCGGAAATTTTCCTCACTGGCTCTGAGTGCCTCTTCAATCTGTTTTTTATTTTGAATTTCCACTTGTAATTCACGAGTTCTGGATGAAACAACCCTTCGCAGATACCATATCCAAAACATGGACACGATAACAATCATAACTAAGACCAGAGCAACAATGACAACATGCTTAAACCATCTGCTCATTATCAATTCATTTGTATCCGTTGTTTCAAGCCATTTTTGATAAATTTGTTTATGCTCTCCGTTGTTTTGTAAGATAATTAAGCCCTCATTCAACAGATTCAGGAGTTCCGGATTCCGATAAACGGCAAAACAGAATTCATGGGGTGGGAAATAATCATTTAATGTTTTAATATTTCTCAATCTGTATTTATTTGCCAAGTAATCACCCTGCAATTTTCCCAAAAGCGCACAATCATATATTTCATGGGACAATAACAAGATGGCGTCTTCAGGATTTTCCACGGGAATAATTTTATCGGTAATATGATTATTCAGAAGGTAGTCATGCATAATATCGCCACTCTGGACAATAATGGATTTATCAATCAGGTCCTTTTTGGCAAATACCGGCGAGTGGTCATGAACAAAGATTGCATAAACTGCCGTTGAATGGGGAATCGAGAAATCCAGAGCAACATCCCTTTCTTCAGAATAGTACATCGCTAAAACGCCGTCCGCCTTACCATTCTCAACCATATTCCGAACTTTTTCCCAGGGGCCGCTAATGATGTTTACATTAAAATTCATCAATTCTGCAATCCGATTGATCAAATCCACGCAAAAGCCGACTTCCTGCCCATCTACTTCATAATTATAGGGTGGGAAATTATTATCACATACAAAGGTGTATGTCTCTGGTTCATCGACTGTTACAGGATTTACATAAAGTTTTGTGTCACTTGATGAAAGCAACATAATACCAACCAAAAGAAAAGAAAATAGTAAATTAAAATGCTTCATAATAGCGTATCAATTATCGTTTTACTGTTTTCGATTACCTATTTCATTTCAAGGGACTTATTCAAAATTAAGCCCGTTAATCACCATTGATATCACATTATAACTAAATCCCCGCTGTTTTAAAAACCGGTAGATTTTTTCTTTCCTTTTATCTTTTTCTCTGATGGTCTTCATTTTCTTCAAAGCCAATTGTTCGGCAATGGCAATTTGGTCATCATTTTTCACCTGGCTTTGCAAAACTCGTCTGCATGTCTCTGCCGAAATCCCACGTTTTCGTAAGGCTGCGTACATTTTATGTCGCCCGTAATGATGAATCTTAACCATCTCACGGATCAACATTTTTGCATATTCTTCATCGTTTATGTAGCCATGCTCACTACAATACCGAATGACCCGGGCAATATTTGACTGAAGACACTCTTTTTTTTGTAAATATCGGCGCAGCTCAAACACACTGCGCATTCTAACCGCAAGATACCTGAGCGCCAGGTCCTTCGTTTTCTCGAACTCTTCGTGATTTTTAATTACTTCGATCTGGTTTTGTGATAAGTATTGATCCCGATGAAGCGGAAATATCCGGAATGTCTGTTCTGAAATGCTGAATGCATATTCACCGTCAATATAAACTGACCGACGGCTTTTTCGTTTTTTTTGAAAAGTTATTTTTGTGATGGTTCCTGCGGAACTATTTCGTTCTTGGACGCTGTTCTGTTGTTGTTCCAATGAAACGGATCGGATTATTTCTCAGACTTTGCCTGTTTCACGAAACCAAGAAATTCGCGAACCTGGGCTTCAATTTTCGCCAAAGTGTCGGCATTTTCCGAAAGATACTGTTTTGCATTTTCACGTCCCTGCCCGATTCGCTCATCCCCGTAGGAATACCAGGAACCGCTTTTCTGCACAATATCGGCTTCTACGGCCGTATCGAGAATATCGCCAACAAACGAAATACCGGTACCGTACATGATGTCAAACTCGGTTTCCCGGAATGGCGGCGCCATCTTGTTTTTGACAACTTTTACTCTCGTTCGATTACCGATGTTACTGTTGCCCTCTTTCAAGGCCCCTATTCTGCGGATTTCCAGTCTGAGAGATGTGTAAAATTTCAGCGCTCTTCCTCCGGTTGTGGTTTCCGGATTCCCGAACATAACGCCAATTTTTTCCCTGATCTGGTTGATAAATACGACGGAGGTCTGAGATTTATTGGTCGCTCCGGTCAGTTTACGAAGCGCCTGAGACATTAGCCTGGCCTGAAGACCGACATGCGAGTCGCCCATCTCCCCTTCCAGTTCGGCTCTCGGAACCAATGCCGCCACCGAATCGATGACAACCACATCAATCGCATTGCTGCGAACCAGCGTCTCGGTAATTTCCAGGGCCTGTTCACCACTATCAGGCTGAGATACCAGAAGGTCCCTTGTATTGACACCCAGTTTTGCAGCATAAATCGGGTCCAGAGCATGTTCGGCATCAATAAACGCCGCATAGCCGCCTTTTTTCTGGGCTTCGGCGATAACATGTAATGCCAGTGTGGTTTTTCCCGACGATTCCGGTCCGTATATTTCCGTAATCCGGCCACGGGGAATTCCACCGACACCAATAGCAGCATCCAGAGATAAACAACCGGTTGAAATTACATCAACCGCAACCTGAACATCATCACCCAGTCGCATAATTGAGCCTTTTCCAAACTGGCGATCAATTTGCGATACGGCTAAATCCAGTGCACGCTCTTTATTATTATTCGTTGCCATAATACATTCTCCTGTTTCTATTGTAATTTAAATTTTTTTAGAGAAGTGTAAATAGGTCCTTTGGGCAGTAACATACTTTCATATAAAACAATTTCCGAAACCGGATTATTAATTTCACCATAGTTATATCTTAAAAACTCATCAAGTTTCACTAAATGTTCGCGATAATTTTTTATCCGTCCAATTGTCACATGAGAGCGAAATTCTTTATCATCCTGCTGAACCGGCATATCCTTCAATTGCTGCTGAAGTGAGTTACTTAGCTGTTTCAGAATATTATTTCCTTTCACAATTCCAAGCCAGAGCACCCGCGGCTTTCTAACATTCGGAAATACTCCGGTACCTCTGCAAATATAATTAAATTTTTGAAAACCGCTAACACTTATCGCAATCCGTTTTTCAATTTCCGGAATGGCTTCTTCCGGAACATCACCGAGAAATTTCAGAGTCAGATGAACATTTTGCGGAATAACAAAACGAATACTCCCCTTATAAAAGTGAAGTTCGGACTGAATGGCCCGAATCAACGCCCTGGTTTCATCGGAAACGTCCGCTGCAATAAATAGTCTTTTACCCATAATGCTCTTTCAGTAGTAATCGGAGATGATTTAACGCCATCTGCGAAAAATAAAGTTTATTAGACAGCCGATCACGGTTGTATAAATGACGATAGATATATTCCTGCCCTTTTACCGATATACCGATAAACACTGTTCCCACCGGTTTTTGAATTGTGCCACCCGTGGGGCCGGCAATCCCGGTGGTGCTCAGTCCGATGTCCGTTACCGCCAGTTGTGATATATTCCTTGCCATCTCAATGGCTGTTTCGGCGCTCACGGCACCATATTTATCAAGAGTATCGTGAGAAATTAGCA
>QNCV01000008.1 GCA_003645845.1 Fidelibacterota bacterium
TACATTTGATATTTTTGAAAGAATCCGGATATGCAGGTCGCGCTGAGCAGCCGGGACCATGATAAAGATAAGTAGTCGGGTAGCTTTCCCATCCAATGAACCGAAATCAAATCCCTCAGGGACGATCAGCATGCCAACGACGAATTCTTCCAGCCCTTCAAACGCGGCATGGGGAATACCGATGCCGTTACCGAAGCCGGTGGAACTGAGTTTTTCCCGTTCGGCCAGCTCTTTGAAGATCTGATTTTCAGTAAGTTTTGCCATAGCGGGATTCCTGCGGGCCAGCCTGGCGATTGTCCGCAGTACGGCTGCTTTATCGGGAAAGGTGCCACCAATTTGAATACATTCCGGTTTAATAAACGCGTCTAAATTCATAGGTGCTCCTTTTTATAAGTTGTTTGTCTGATCCGTTTCCACAGAAAGCGATCTTTTCTGGGTACGGATTTTATGTTCCAATTATCGTATCAAAGCGGCAATACATTTGGACAAATTATAGCAATTATCGTCAATAATAACAATTACAATCTGGTAAATCCGGAATGTTGAATTTATTTTATTTGCCCGGCTTTTAAACCGAATAAATTTTTTGTAAGTAGTGGTTTTTTGCAGCCGCGGAATCAACAGCGCCTCAGCTGATTAAAATTAAAATCCCAATATAAAAATATGGAAGAATAACTGAATAAGAAGGAAAAGGGGGTAAATTTTATTCTGTTGAAAAAAATCTTTATTATGCCCCCGGGAAAACATCCGCCGATTAATTTTCCAACTCTTTAATACGGGCAACAATTTCCGCCGGAGTTTTGGCTCTCAATAGCTTTTGACGGACTTCAACATCGCGCATCAATCGGGAAATTTTCGCCATTGTCTGTAGGTATTCTTCCTGTGCCTCCTGCTTGGTGGGACCGAGAACCAAAAAAAACAGCCTGCACGGTTTTTTATCGATGGCATCGAAATCCAGTGGTTTCTGGGAACGGCCAAGAACTACTATCGGCGACTCAATTGCATCCATACGGACATGGGGCAGAGCGACTCCTTCCCCTACTCCCGTAGATCCCAACTTCTCTCTTTCCATTAATAATGATAAGAGGCTGTCGGCGTCAAAATGATTTTTAACATTGCCAACCAATATCTTGAGCACATCGCTTTTTGTATTTGCCTTAAAATCGAGAATGATATCTTCTTCCTTTATTATTTCACTCAGCTTCATTATTGACCTCCAAATTGCATCCCAGAAAGATTATTTCTTTATCTGCTAAAAAACAAATTTTTTCTCAATGTATTCCATTTTCTGAACATGATTACTTAATAATTAACACCGGAATTGAGGTATTCTCGACAATTTTATATAGATAACCCTGGTCTAATCGTCGGATATGACCAGTCTTTTTCTGCTGTTTGGCAGCGATGATTAAATCCGCCTTCAGTCTTGTCGCTTCCTTTAAAACCTCGGTTTCCACAACACCAATGTTTTGCAGAATAACAGTCGGAATACCCTGATTCTTGGAAAGCTCTTCAATAAAATAGAGATATTTCCAACCGTTTTCCTCCATTTCAACTTCTATTTCCGTTGTGCTCTGATTTGTGAATCGTTTCATGCGTTGAATCTGCATTTTATCGATGACATTAAGAATTATCAGTTTGGCGTGGCAGACGCGAGCTAAACCGTGGACCTTGCGAATTGTTTCCTTGGCCTCGCCGGCCGATGTAATTAAAAACAGGATTTTTTTAAATGGATTCTGTTCCATTCTCTCCTCCTCTCAAAGGGAACGGCTTTTTAATAACTTACGCCTGAACAGTTCTTCGCGATCTGTTTCTTCCATTACAGACTTGATCCAGCTTATTGTCTGTTTTGCTTCGGGAATAAATATATTTTCCAGGGCATTTATTCTTTTTTGGGTTTTTTCGATTTCCGTAGCCATTCGCCATACCGAGGAAATTATTTCGATATATTCCGACAAGACGCTCAACAGAGAGTGCAATGAATTGACGGTATTATCAAAATTTATATCAGTATCAAGCAGACCGCCGAATTCCGGTTCACTGTCTGTGGCAATTGAAATTCTGGGAAGTATAATTCCCATTACACTATACTGTTTAATCTCTATTTCCAACTCTTTCTGCTGAGCCGCAATAGTACGCCCCAGTGATTCCGATCCGTTTGCCAAAACCGCTGCATTAAGGTTGTCAAGAGCTTTTTCCAGGGCCCCGTTCAATCGTTTTTCAATTGCATTGAAATTTGAAACCACCGACATCAGCTCCATTACCAAAACATCCCGTTTCTGGTGTAACAGATCACATCCTTCGCTGGCAAATTTCAGCTGTTTCTGAAATTCGAACAGGTTTGCTTTTGTCGGAGAAACCCTTTTTGACATTAATCACTACCACCGTCTTGAGTAAATTGATTATCGTGAGAGTAATATCGGTTGATTTCTTCTTTGCTGACCCGATGTAATGATTCAGCAGGCAAAATGCTCAAGAGCTGCCAGGCGCGATCGAGGCTCTCTGGAATTGTCCGTCTTTCATCCTTTCCCTGGCCAATGAAATTTTCCTCGAAAGCATCGCCAAATTTCAAATGTTTCTGATCCACATCGGTCAACTCCTCTGCTCCTACAATAGCCGCTAAAGCCCGGATATTGCCAACAGCCGCATAACTGGAATAAAGTTGGTTCGCCACGTGAGCATGATCCGGCCGCGTCCGGTCTCCACCGATGGCGTCTTTCATAATCCGTGACAGAGAAGGCAGAGGATTAATGGGCGGATAAATACCTTTCTGATGCAATTCCCGGTCGAGAACGATTTGCCCCTCTGTGATATATCCGGTCAAATCAGGAATCGGATGGGTAATATCATCGTTGGGCATAGTGAGAATGGGAATCTGAGTTATTGATCCGGAAGAACCTCTAATCCGGCCGCAACGTTCATAGATTTCCGCTAAATCTGAATATAAATAACCGGGATAACCCTTACGACTTGGAACTTCACCTCGAGCGGAAGTCATTTCCCGCAGCGCTTCACAGTAGTTGGTCATATCGGTCATAATCACTAAAACGTGCATATTTTGAGTAAAGGCGAGATATTCCGCCAGAGTCAGTGCGTAACGGGGTGTTACCAACCTTTCTTCCGGTGGATCGGAAGCCAGATTGATAAACATTGTGGCATTTTCCAAAGCGCCGGTTCTTTCCAGCTCTTCCCTAAAAAAAGCCGCATCGTCATTCTTTACCCCCATAGCCGCAAAAACGACTGCAAAATTACCCGCGCTGCCCCTGATTCTTGCCTGACGGGCAATCTGGGCGGCGATTTCATTATGAGGCAACCCGTTTCCGGAAAATACCGGTAATTTCTGGCCTCTGACTAAAGTATTCATTCCATCAATTACGGAAATCCCCGTTTCTATTACATCCATAGGATAATCTCTGACAACCGGATTAATTGCAGAGCCGTAAATGGAGCGCGTTTCCCCTTTGAAAGGTAGTGGTGCACCGTCAAGAGGCAGCCCGACACCGTTGAGAATCCTGCCTAACAATTCCTTTGAAACATTAAATTCCAAAGTTCTGCCGAGAAATTTTACTGCCGTTTCACGCAGAGATATACCCTGTGCGCCTTCGAACACCTGTATAACGGCTCGCTTTTCTGAAATATCCAGCACCGATCCGCGGCGCCTGATATTTTCTCCGCAAATAATCTCGACCAATTCGCCATAAGCCACATCGGTAACTCTGTCAACAACAACTATCGGACCGCTGGCGCTTTGTAACTCTTTGTAAATTTTACCGCCGCCTGTCACCATATTTCACTCCATAAAACTTTCTTCAACTATCTTCTTAAACTCTGTAAATTTGGCCTGTTCATCATTGCCGATTTCCTCTTTCATGCGAAATATTTTGTCTACAACAGGCAACTGCATTATCTCTGAAGCCGGCACTCCGGTAGCCGATAATTTGCCGGCCTTTTCATAAAAGCAGAGAATTATATCTATCATGGCCAACTGCTTTTCCGGCGAACAATAGCTGTCAACCTCACTGAAAGCACTTTGCTGAAGAAACCCCTCTTTGATCATTCTGGCAACTTCGAGAGTAATGCGCTGCCGATCCGGTAAAGCATCCGGCCCGATCAATTTCACAATATTTTGCAGTCTGTCGTCCTCCTTTAAAATTTCCATAGCTTTTCTGTGCAGATCGCTCCAGGATAAACTGCTGTTTTTTTCCCACCAGCGGGAAACGTCATATTCCGAATAAGAAGAATTCCAGTGAATTGAGGGAAAATGACGGGCGCTTGCCAAATCTCTGTCCAATCCCCAGAAAGTTCGCACAAAGCGCCTCGTATGGGTCACAACCGGTTCGGAAAAATCACCGCCGGGTGGTGAAACCGCTCCAATGATAGTTACCGATCCTTCACGTTTTGTTCCGTCGTGATCTGTGATTTCACTACGGCCGGCTCTTTCATAGAATTCTCCGATTCTCGATGCCAGATAGGCGGGATAACCCTCTTCGGCGGGCATCTGTTCCAGGCGACCGGAAATTTCCCGTAAAGCCTCCGCCCAACGGCTGGTGGAATCAGCCATTATCGCCACATGGTATCCCATATCCCGATAATATTCAGCTATGGTCACCCCGGTATAAATGCTGGCTTCCCGGGCAGTGACAGGCATGTTGGATGTGTTGGCGATTAAGGTTGTTCGCTCCATAATGGGTTTTTGGCTGTGCGGGTCTTTCAAGGCGGGAAATTCTTCCAACACCTGCGTCATTTCATTTCCCCGCTCACCACAACCAATATAGACGATAATATCAACGTCGCACCATTTTGCCAACTGATGCTGAGTCACGGTCTTGCCGGTACCGAAGCCGCCGGGAATAGCAGCGGCGCCGCCTCTGGCAACAGGAAATAAAAAATCAATAACCCTCTGACCGGTAATTACCGGCACATTGGGCAGCAAGCGTTTTATGATTGGTCTTGGCCTCCGAATCGGCCATTTTCTCATTATCGTAATTTCCTTCTCTCCCGCTTCGGTTACTACTCTGGCAATGACATCGGTCACTTTATGTTTTCCCGGCGCGGCAATCCAACTGAGGTGGCCGGAATATTTGTGGGGAACCATTACTTTATGGACGACTAATTCCGTTTCCGGAATTTCCCCGAGAATTGCCAAAGGGGTTACGGTTTGACCCGTTTTCACAACGGGCCTAAAATCCCATTCCCGGTCTAAGTCAATTGCCGGCACATTAAGTCCCCTTTTGATAAAAGTCCCGCTTTTGTCCTTTAATTTGTCAAGCGGTCGCTGAATTCCGTCATAAATACTCTTTAAAATACCCGGTCCTAATAAGACAGAAACCGGTTCGTCAAGAACCCTGACCGGTTCACCGGGTTTGATGCCGATTGTATCTTCATAAACCTGAATAGTTGCAATATCATTTTCCAGGGTTATTATTTCGCCAGTGAGATGTTCCCGGCCAACCTCCACCTGATTGCCCAAACTGGCATTTCCCATTCTGTCGGCAAAGACCACCGGACCATTAATTCTAATTAATTTGGGTTCATGTTTCATTTCGTTTCCTCTTCAATACGTAACTCCAGGATGTCAATTATCCGGGAACGCAGACTGGCGGATAAACGTTCCAGACGGGCTTCATAGGTATTGTCAAACAGCAATCTACCCGAGATGTCAGTAACAATAGGGCCGCCGGCCGTCTCAATTACCTGGCTGTCAATAGAAAGGGAAAGCCCATCCAATTTTTCCCGATAATCCGATTCCATTAACATTTTTCTTTCTTTGGGATTGAGTCTGACCCGCAGCTCTTTCAGTTTTAAAAAATCCGCAGCTTCCCGGATTTGCCCTATCAGCAGCTCCAGATGTTGTTCGTCCGGCGGCGAGGCCTGCAGTTTCTGCAAGGCTTTGCCGAAAATTTGATTGACCGCAGATTCCATCTTTTCCATTATAGCACGACGTTCATGGATGGCTATTTTGGCTTGTGCAGCCCGTTTTTGGGATTCAATTTCAGCTGCAATTGCAGCTTTTTTCTTTTCTATCACAGACTGCCATTTTTCCTCGGCGGCTGCAAAATCCTTATCGGCAACCCTGACAGCTCGTTCAACAATCTTATCAGCTTCCGCCCGGGCTTTTTCCCTGACACGTTTGATTAATTGATCCAAGTCTCCGCTGGTCTCCATTTTACATCCTTATGCCCAAAGTTTTTTGCAGGTATTTTCTGATTTTATCAGTGCCGCCCTGTTTGTCATAAAAGTCGGGAATTTGCAGAACTACCGGGAGTTTTTTTCTTTCCAGGTAGCTATTGAAGCGGCCTCCAATCTTGCTCACCCGAGAGCTAGTGACCAACACGACTCCCACCTCCGGTTCTGCAGTGAAGCGGTCAATAGCGGCGACAATTTCATCGGCTTCCTCCGGACTTTCACCGGATATTCCAGCCAGTTGATACAGTTGCAGAGAGAGTTTATCTCCGACCACTCTCATTTTCATCCGTCAGATCCTTGCCAAAATAATAATGGAAATCAGAAGGCCGTAAATAGCAATTCCTTCCGCCAAAGCAACATAAATCAAGGATTTCCCTAGCAGTTCCGGTCTCTCCGTCACGGCCCCCATGGCTGCGGAACCCACATTACTGACTGCAAAACCGGCGCCGATACATGCCAACCCCGTTGCCAAAGCGGCGGATATGAAAGCCCATCCCGTAGAGTTATTCTGACTTGCCGGTGCGGTGCCGGAAGTCTGTACCGCCTCCGCCGGTGGTGCGCTATTCGCATAGGTCTTTACCGGTATCACAAAAAAGATCAGACCGACGAGGAAAGCCGTACCTGCAGTAATCAAGACAGCGCGATTCAGTTTTTTAAAAAATTCAGCATACTTTTTCATGGATACCTCCTTAAAGATTTTTCAGTAGTGTCAAAAGTTTTTAATGTTTTTGAGTATTTCTTTGTATATTTTATCGTAGAAAGTCCTTTATTATCAACAAAATAGGGGTTTTCATAGTTTTTCATACCTTTTATCCCCCCATTGTCTGGCTTGAGCTGAGCCGGAAAAATCGCTCAAGCTCAAGACAGACAAGAGGTTACGAATAATCAATTTTCCCCTTTTTAACATTTTTTCATAAAACTTTTGACACTACCGATTTTTTTAATAAAATCTCATTTTTCCGCTACCGAATCCGAACATAGTTAATTATTCTCTGCGGTCAGGGGTGAATATTTAATCCCTCCACCGATAAAAAACTTCGAGAAAAATTCATAATACTCCAGCCTGAGACATTGGATCGTCGCGATCATTCCCTCCAGAATGATAATAAAAAGGTGCTCTATTGGCAAACTGACAATATTGGCGCCGGTAAACGGTATCATATCCTTGATAATAAAAGTTGCCATCATCAATGCCGCATGCGCCAGACCAAAAGCAGCCACACGCATAAAACTAACTGTATTTGTAAAAAGGTTCATAATAATTTCAATAGGCTCAAAGAAAATAGTCGCTAAATCCGATTCATCTTCTTCGTTTTCTCTTTTATTATGCGCACTTTTAAAATGAAAGACAATCTGACTGACAACTATTAAAAGGAGTGGCAAGACCATGATACCGGCTAAAAAACCGGTCGGCAGTGCGATACTCTTCCCGCCTGCATAAAAAATCATCAGAGTCAATAACATCCAATAGAATGAAAGACTGGCAACGCTCCAGGGTCCGAGCAGGGCCTGCTGGATTTTTTTCTTTTTAATCATCTGAACAATGTTCAGTATAATTCCCAGAGTTATTATTATCACACCGATTCCTATAGCCACTGCCAGAAAAGCTATGAGATTCTCCCGATGGCTTGGACGCATCCAGAGTGCGGGCAGAACAGAATCCTCCTCTATCCCGAAAAAAGAGCCGAACAGGAACCCGAAGATCATACTCGAAAAGCCGGCATAGGTAAGTATTTTCCCCAGAGATCGAATCGGAACGAATATTTGGTAAGGCAGAAAAGTTGCCAGTAATCCGAAAATGGCCAAAACCGCGCCATGACCTACATCACCGAACATCATCCCAAACATCAATAAAAAGGATAGTCCTACAACCGGAGTCGGATCAATGTCTTTATAGCCCGGCAAACCATAAGTTTCCACGAACATCTCGAATGGACGAAAGAATGAGGGGTTTTTAAGTCTGGTGGGAGTGTCTGTCTCAGGTATCTGTTCCGCGGAAAAGCTACTTAAAAAATAGCGTCCCGGGGCATTTTTTTCCAGACTTGCAATCAGAGTTTTGTATTTAGACTCCGGAACAAAGCCGACAATCTGATTGACAGGCCCGTCACAGCCGAATTTCTCCATGGCTTTCAGAATATGACTATGAATCGTTAACGCGTTTTTCCAGTAGCTGAGTTCCGCTTGCCACCTGTCACGATTTTTGAAGAAAACCCCGTTTTGTTCTGCCAGATTATCCCGAAGTTGCCATAGTTCCGCCTCAATTATATCAAGACTTTGATCAAAGGATTTACGATAACGCTCCGGAATATCATGGTGATGAAAACCGGCTTCGGTTAATGATTCTGTAAATTCCCGGGAGTGATCTTTATCGCCTATTATTAAAAGTGATATCTGTCTGCCGGCTATTGGCATAACGAGTAAATGGCAGGCAAAACTTGTAATTTTCCGCCGTACTAAATCCAGACCGTCTCTGTCGATGATTCCGTATTCCGTAAAAAAATGTTTAAAGCTTGTTATATCTTCAAAAGAGAGATGGTATTTATGGAGAAGATACATTTCATTGGCAATTGATTTTAACCGGGTGATCTGAGACTGTATAATATTACGGGTTTTAATAAAAGACTCTATTTCTTCCCTAATTGATTTTAATACCCTCTCCGACTGCTGTAATAACTCCCCGGAATCCAAGCGAAGGATTTTATCTTTTTGGGACGAACTGATTTTCAGATCATAAAGACCGACTCGTCTTAGTAGATTGTCTGCATGATTGGCCTGCTGCCGACATTTATCCGCAAGTCCGGAGTCTTTATCTCTTTTTTTCAAAGTTTCGGTTGCCAGCGCGGGGCGCCGATCGGTCAAATGAAAACTGGCCTGCGCCGCCAGTAAACGGGTGATGCTGTTGACGTCGTCTTCCAAAAGCAAAATGCCGGTATACAGCATTTTTTCCGGTTTAAACATTATGTAACACCCACTAAATAATTTTTGGCCTCTTCTATATCCATGTGGTTATTTTTACATTCCAGCAAGGTAATGATATTGTCGGCTTCCACCATTTTGATAAATTGGAAACTGATTAAATATTCGGCGCTGAATCCGCTTTTCAACTGATGTTTCCGAGCTGTTTCCAGGATTAATTCTTTGAGCCTGATTTCCATTAATTTGATATCAATCTCCCGACCTTCTAACTTTTTCGCGAGACTTTTCGGGAATATTGTCTGTGTTAAATTGTGAAACACTTTTCCGGGTTCGTCAATTTCCATTGCGGCACGAAGTGTTTTCAGCGAGAATGGCTGCAGAGGAACGCCAATAAAACGCTGAACATCATATTCCTTTCTTTTTCGGGCAAATTTCAATCTCAGGGCGGACATAACAGATTTTGTCAGGAGAAATACTTCAAAAGTGGAGGGGATATCTTTTGTCTTGAGCCTGTTGACCCGCCCGATAATTTGCCGCCACTGGTCAAGGAAAGCGAATTCCAGAGATGCCAGAAAATCAGCCAGGATCTCATTTTCCTTATAAAATCCCAGCGCCAGGTTAAAAGGGTCAGAAAAAAAACTCTTTTTCAGCAATTCCTCCAACATTATGAAATTATTAATTTCAGTCAAATCGCTAAGAGAAAACAGGCCGAATCTTCCAGTGTCGTAAAGCAGGGTTTTCAGCGGCATATCTTCATTCATTCGATGAAGACGAGTTATGACGGTTTCCAGATTTATTAAATCAAAATAATAGATAAAAAAGGCGAGCATTTCACCGACAGATCTCGGAACAAAACGCATAATTTTTTCTGCCGCCTTAATAACATTGCCCCTTATTTCCTTTTCCGCCTCTCTGACTTCAAGAGAAGCAGAAGATACCAGATTTTTATGGTACAATTGACTTATAATGCCCGCTGCTGAACCAGTTTGCAGAAAACGCTGCCAATCCTCTCTGCTCAATAAGCAATCGCGCATTCCGTGAACACGTACACAGGAAGCCGCATATTTAGACAATTCACTCATTATTGTAAAATAGTCCGTTCAATTTCAGTAACGGCTTTTTCGGAAAAAAGTTCAACCTTCCTATCTATTTCAGCACAGATGGTCTTGATCTTCGCTTCTGAAAATTTCTGCATTTCGCTGAGAAAGTTCTCTAATTTTTCTTTTTCTTTATTTTGAAAACGCGTGAGAAATTCATTTTCTTTCTCTTCAAGATTAATGATAGCGGTTCTGTGTTTATCGGCAATGGCCTCGGCTTTTCTATGGGCTTCGGCGATAATGTCTTCACACTCTTTTTCCGCCGCCAGTAGCTTTCTCAGGCTTTCATCGATCATCTTCATTGTTTCCCTTTTTTATCCGTCCGCTACGTTTGATTCCCTGCATAACCAACCAAACGACCCCGATAAGTAAAAAAACCCGGGCGGCAATTAACAGGATCATCAAAATTTTTTCAAAAACGTGCAAAGTCCTGCTCCCTAAAAAGATTTATTAAACGGAATCGTTTTCCACATAACTTTGACAATTTAAAAACAGGAGGCGGAAAACACATCATTGTCTTTCCCAAATATGCTAAGTTAATTAAAAAGTGTCGAAAAGCACCATTTTTATTAGTGCGGTTATAAGTGCATTAAAAAATCTATTCAATGAATAAATAATGAGGTTTAACCGGTTTTGTTAGAAAGAGATGCCTGTGGTTTATCATCATCGAGATGCATCAGGCAACGCCCGTCGAATTTTGCGCCATCTTCGATGACAATCTGGGCAGCCTGAATATCACCTTTTAGCCGCGCTCTTTCGCCGAGAATGACTTTCCCTGATCCGCTGATATTGCCCTCTACGTCACCACCGATATTCAGATCTTCTCCGCTCAGGTCTCCTCGTATTTTTGCCGTTGCTGAAATTGTGATCGCTCCCTTTGTGCTGATATTGCCATTGATCTGTCCGTAAATGATCAGATTGCCCTGAAGCTGGATATTCCCAGTTACAATTGTATCTGCACCTATAATCGTGTTGATTGTCGTATCCTTTTTCTTTTTCGCCATTAAAATTTATTCTCCGTAATTATTGACCGATATATCGGCATGTCTGTAGGAATAGATCATGCTCTGGGGATCAATAGGCTCACCCTCCCGCCATATTTCAAAATGCAGGTGCGGTCCCTGGCTGATTCCGGTGTTACCAAGATATCCGATAATATCGCCACGTTTGACAGTCTGATGTTCGTCGACAATGTTACGCTGATTGTGGCCGTAGATAGTGAAATACCCGTTTGGATGGTACAGGATAATAGTGTACCCGAGATCATAGGTCCAGTTGGAAAATAAAACGACGCCCGACGCAGAAGCCCGAATTGGTGCACCTTCCGGTGCGGCGATATCCACTCCGTAATGATTGTCCTGGGTAATGACATGGTCGTCAACAAATCCCTGAGTTATATAACCCTCAACCGGGGGATAAATCGGTACGTTATCGAGATAGCTGATTTGAACTGAACTGTCTATGTTAGCTCTTCTTTTTATCGACGATATAAAGAGCGAATCGGTCAGACTTGAATCGATAGACGGGATATTCAGGTCGGGGCCGAGCACCGAACGGATATACTTGTCCATCTGCAGGATTTTATTATAGTCGCTGAGAATCCGGGTAACTTTTAAACGATCAACTATCATCTGTTCGTTTTCTGCTTTAACTTCACTGTATTTCAATGCTCTGGGAAGAAAATAGATGATCCCGACAATCAGGACGACTGTGATAACTATTGCACCTAACAACAGGATTCGTGCAACCAGACTGTTGAAGGTAATGATAATCGGTTTATTATGGCTATCACCCACCAGATGCAGTGTATAATTCTTTTTTTTCATTGGATCTGTTCCTCAATGATTTCGAACAGTTCCATTAACCTTCCCAAATCTTCTTTCGAATAGAACTCTATTTCGATTACACCTTTATCCTTGCCCTTTATTCTAACCCGCGAGCCGGTTATATGCATGAGGCGGTCCTCTATATGTCTGTATATCCTTGTAGATGCCGACGTGCCGACGTTTTTTTTAGATGGTGGCGATAACCGCCCCGCTTTCTTTACCAGCTCTTCGGTGGCGCGGACACTCAAAGCGTCCCGCTTAATTTTCCGCCACAGGTTCAACTGTTGTTCCCGTTCGGTAATTGTGATTAACGGCCGGGCGTGTCCGGGGCTGAGTTTCTGATCTTTCAGATCACGCAGAATCTCCTCCGGCAGTAAAAGCAATCGCAGAGAATTTGTAATCGTTGAACGATCTTTGCCGACTTTTTGGGCGATTTCTTCATGGGACAGATCGAACGTATCGGCGAGCATCTGATAAGCCCGGGCTTCTTCAACGGGATTGAGGTTTTCGCGCTGTAAATTCTCAATGAGGGCCAGCTCCATCATCTCAACATCACTGGACACCGGAAGAATATAGGCCGGAATACTCTGGCGATTCAGCTCAGTACAGGCTCTCAGGCGACGTTCTCCGGCAATCAGTTCAAATTCATCATCAATCTGCCGAACGGTAATTGGCTGAATAATCCCGTTTTCCCGAATCGATTGTTTCAGCTCTTCCATGGCTTGCCGGCTGAACTCCTGGCGGGGCTGATGCGGATTTGCGCGAATTTTGGCAACTTCAATCTCGGCAATCTGATTGCTGAGATCGATGCCTTGCGGAAATTCGGGAATAATGGCCCCGATACCTTTACCGAGTCTTTTGGCCGTCATTGTGTAACAATTCTCCCACCAGATCCATGTAATCCTGAGCGCCTGCCGACGAAGCATCATACAGAATAATCGGTTTTCCGAAGCTGGGCGATTCACCCAGACGGACATTGCGCCGGATTGCAGTCCGGTATACTTTTTCTTTAAAATGGCTGCGAACCTGTTCAGTAACCTCCTGCGAAAGTCGCAAACGGGAATCATACATGGTAATCAGGACGCCCTCAATCTGGAGATCGCGGTTTAAACTGCGTTGAACCAGGCGGATTGTGTTCAGCAACTGTCCGAGCCCTTCCATGGCGTAATATTCGCACTGAATGGGAATCAACACGGATTTTGATGCCGTGAGACTGTTGATTGTCAACAAACCTAGGGAGGGCGGGCAATCGATAATGATATAGCGGTATTCTTTTTCAAGGCACTCAACGGCCTTTTTAAGAACCATCTCACGGCCGATCATGGATACCATTTCAATCTCAGCCCCGACCAGCTGGGGAGTCGACGGAATCACGTCGAGAAAGGGAATTTCGGTCTGATAAATGTGATCGTTGATATTGGCGTTTTCAACAAGCACGTTGTAGATACTTTTCTTTACTGCCTGATACTCAATTCCACAGCCGATCGTGGCATTGGCCTGCGGGTCCATATCGATTAAGAGTGTTTGTACCTCCGACACAGCGAGGCCGGCAGCCAGATTTACCGAAGTTGTTGTTTTACCCACACCGCCCTTTTGGTTGGCAACCGTTATGATTTTGGACACGAAAACACTCTAAGCATAATAATAACACACATTTCACGCTTCGCCATTCCGGCGATTAAAGCCATGCAAATTTAATCCCAGCTCTCTCTAAAATCAAGGTAAAAGGCCGTTAAGCCCGTTTCCAGAATTTGGGTAAAAATAGCAGAAAAATCGAATAGAACTCGAGCCGTCCAAAGAGCATACAGGCAATCAATATCATCTTGTTTAATGCCGGCAGACCCAGATAACTATTCGTGGGTCCGGTCAGCCCGTTGCCGGGGCCAACGCCTCCCATTGTTGTGGCGACCGAAAAGATTGATGTATTCAAATCGGTTCCCGATGCCGTCATTAACATAGTTGCTATAAAAAAGAAAAGAACATATACACATATAAAAACAAGAACGGTGCGAACGGTATTATCATCAATTACGCGGTTGTTCAGACGTATGGAGGTCACTGCTCTGGGGTGAATCATCCGGATTAATTCGCGGTAAATGCTTTTCAACAATATGATAATGCGGGAGTTCTTAATAGCTCCGGTTGTGGAACCCGGACAGGCGCCAATAAACATGAGAATCAGTAACAGAATCTGAGTCAGGGGCCGCCAGGTTTCATAGTCGGCCGTGACAAAACCGGTGGTGGTATTTATGGACACCACCTGAAAAATGCCGTACCGAATGGCGTCAAAAAGGTTGTCGTATTGGTGACAGCGCAGATCAATAACGGTGATTACAGAAAACAGAAGCATTAATGTAAGGTAAAATTTAATGACGCTGCTAAACTGGCGAATACTCTTGTTTGTTTTAAAGACCACCAAATAAAGGGAAAAATTGATTCCGGCCAGAATCATAAAGATAACCACAATGGCTTCCACCCAGGGATTGTGATAATAGGCGATACTGGCATTGCGGGGTGAAAAACCACCCGTCGGAATCGTGGCCATTGCCGTCAGGGATGCGTCATAGAATGAGAGACCGCAAAGAAGCAGCAATACCGTCTGGGCAATCGTCAGTGTCAGATATACAATCCACAACATGCGAGCCGAGTCTTTTATTTTTGGTGAAATCTGTTCCTGGGCAATGGAAGAGGATTCAAAGTTATAGAGATTTCTGGCTCCGACATTGATCGCCGGCAGAATAACCAGGGCGAGAATGATAATTCCCATGCCGCCGATCCAGTGGGTCATGCTGCGCCAGACCAGCAGACTGACCGGTAATGCTTCAATGTTATTCAATACCGACGCTCCGGTAGTGGTAAAACCGGACACACTTTCAAAAAGAGCATTTAGAAAGCCGCCAAAATAGCCGGATATCTGAAATGGAATCGCACCCAGCACGGAGACAAAGACCCAGCCGAAGACAATAATTGCAACCGCTTCCCGTTTTTCGACGATGATATTGTCGGGTTTGTTTATCTGGAGTGTTACACCCAGAATAACGGCTATTGCTATCGGGACAATAAATGTGTAAACAGGACCGTCACCATTGATCAGGCTGATCAGCAGGGGAACCAGCATGAAAAGCCCCAAAATTATGAATAACGTGCCCAGGAGTGTCAGAACGTGACGAAATCTCATATATTATCTATCCTGTTTTTCACGATTTCTTCAAGTCCTTTGAGTTTACTGGTTTTTTTCTTGATTCCCAAATGTTGCTTGTGCGAAAAATGCCTTGGAGCTCTTGCATGAAATCGTATATTTAATTCCACCGGACAATTGGAATTTGATCTGAAAGGAAGAGTTATCAAGGGTATCATATACATCTATCGCTGGATCGTTGCCGTGTCGATATTTTCTCTGATAGCCGCATTGGTGTTTATTGGCATGATCTTCTACCGTCCCCAGCAGCTCTATGTGCTTATTCAGCCGCTCTGTCGTCTGCTGTTGAAAACAATCTCTGTCCGGGTAAAGGTAACCGGTCTGGAGAATTTTGACCATAAAAAACCGTATCTGATTATCTGTAATCACGAGTCTCTGCTCGATGCATTTATTTGTCCCGGCTACATTCCGATGGTATTTACAGTGCTGGAGCTGGCAGACCATTTTTCATGGCCGGTCTGGGGAAATATGATCAGGAAATGGGGTAATATACCGGTCAAGAAAGGGAATCTGAAAGAAACAATTGCCTCTCTGGACCAGGCTCGCGATGTTTTGCGCAATGGCCGTTCCATTCTGATTTTTCCCGAGGGCGAGCGGACGGTTGACGGAAAGATGAAACCCTTTCGCAAAGGCGCCTTTCATCTGGCCAAAAATGCAAAAGCAGATATCCTGCCGATCGGTATGAAGGGATTGTGCCGGGCAAAAACAAAGAGTGACTGGCGTGTACGCTCTTCTAATGTCAGTTTAAATTTCGGACGACCGTTACTATATAAAGATTACTGCCATATGACTATTGATGAACTAAAGAACCGGGCGGAGAAAGAGATTATGCGGTTAAAAAACAGAAATGCATGATTCCAATATTAGCTCATTGAGATAATGAAATTATTTATTAAATTTAGACTATGAAAAAAACTGATTTTTCTTTTTTACCCGAAAAAAAACAACTCCTCTACGAACAGCTGGCTCGATCGTATCGTATTAAGGAACGCCAGAAAAATATCCTCTGGACCCCCTTTGAAGGAAAACTTATTGACAGCAAGATTGCACTGATTTCTGTTGCCGGCGCCTATCTGAAAGGCGGGAAGACCTTTACCAAAGATTCGAGCAATCAGAATTACAACTATCTGGCTATCGACATCAATTTTAACCGTGATAACCTTGAATTTATGGCGCTTGATTGGGAAACGTCGGAAGCAGAAAAAGACTTTAATGTTGTTCTGCCGATTGAACGTCTGGTCTTGTTGCAGAAGGAGGGGCTGATCGGCAAAGTCAATGAAAACCTGTTTAGTTTTTCAGGCACCAACGATAATCGCGATCTGCTCAGTAAATCGATTAAAAAACTTTCAAAACAGATGGAGAAAGAGGAGTGTCGGGGAGCACTGATTATTCCCTGTTCGGCAAAAACAGCTGAAACCGCCTGCCTGATAGCTAATCAGTTAGAAGCGTGCAACCTGTCAACCGTTTTACTGACACCCTTTTACGAGCAGGCCCTGGTCATGTCGCCCCCCCGTTGTGCTTTTATCAATTTTCCCTTTGGGAGAATTCTGGGAAATGCAGAGCATATAACCCTGCATACGGCAATCTTGCGTGATACCCTGAGATTATTCGAGAAAGCCAAGATTCCGGGAGAAATCTTGAGCCTGAACTTTATCTGGTCCCACGGAAAAGTTCCAAACTGGTAAACATTTGCTTTAAGGTAAAATAAAAACCGCCATTGAATCCAACGGCGGCTTTTTCTATTTACGTAAACAGAATTTATTGGGTGGCAATCCGTTTCAATGTTTCTTGAAGCAGATTCCAGAAATTCTCCACCGTTTTTATTTCAACCACCTCATCGGGTGAGTGTGGATTTTTAATAGTTGGCCCGAAGGAAATCATATCGATACCCGGTACAGTTTTACCAATAATACCGCATTCCAGGCCTGCATGGATTGCCTTGACCTCCGGGGTTTTTCCAAACAGATCTTCGGATACAGTTTTCATAGTTTGGAGAATTTTCGAGTCCATGTTCGGATTCCAGCCCGGGTACCCGCCACCCTGATGAACAGTACCTCCGGCGAGTAAACCGGTTGCCTTAACCTGATCCGCGATATCGTCCTTGGCTGTTTCCACGGAACTCCGCTGACTCGTCAAGACAGAAACACTGTTTTCTTCCGTACGAACAATTGCCAGGGATGTGGATGTTTCCACAAGATCAGGAATGTCGAAACTCATAGCGACAACCCCATGCGGCAACGCATAAATCAGATTAAGCAGTCGGGTCTGTAAATCCCGGGAAAAAACCTTTCCCGGATTGGCGGTGTTTTCGACAACAATCTTAATTTCCTTTTCAATACCCCTGTATTCGGTGTTGAATATCTGGCCATATTTATCGACAAATGATTTGAAGCCCTCAACATTATCGGATTTTACCAGCAGAACAGCTTCGGCTTCACGGGGAATCGCGTTGTGCTTGCTGCCGCCGGAAAAGGATGCCAGATGAAATTCATATTGCGTGTCGGCATTCCAGAGCAGGCGATTTAAGAGTTTATTGGCATTCCCACGCCCCAAGGCAATGTCAAGACCGGAGTGACCACCTTTCAGACCGGTGATTTTTACCAAAAGAGGGATAAAATTTTCAGGAGCACCGACCCAACTGACGGGCAACGAAATTTCGGTGTCTTTACCGCCGGCGCAACCGACGTAGAGAGCACCGTCCTCTTCGGAATCACCATTAATTAAAATGTCAGCGGTTACGAATCCGGGTTTCAGCGCATTAGCTCCGGTCAAACCAGTCTCTTCGTCAATTGTAAACAGGAATTCCATCGGCGGATGAACCATATCGGTGGATGCCATCACGGTCAATGCCGCCGCGACACCAATGCCATTATCGGCGCCGAGTGTTGTGCCTTCCGCCCTGATATAGTCTCCGTCAATTTTCATTCTGATCGGATCTTTCCGGAAATCATGTTCGGTCCCGCTGTTTTTCTCGCAAACCATATCCAAATGACCCTGCAGACATACTTTTGGTCTGTCTTCGTATCCGGGAGTGGCCGGTTTGGTGACCAGAACATTGCCGACCTCATCCTGTTTATAGGGAAGCTGCAGCTCCTTAGCGACTTTAATGATGTATTGGGCTGCATCTGCCTCATGTTTCGACTCTCTGGGGATCTGATTCAATTCATAGAAGTATTGCCACAACCTGGCCGGTTTGAGTCCTTCAAATACGTATTTCATAAATAATCCTCCGTTTTGTTTTTTCTCAGATTTGGGTTAGCACTTCTTTTATTGCAATAAGCGCCTGATCGATTTCTTCACGGGTTATTACCAGCGGTGGAGCAATTCTGATAACATTTTCGTGAGTCTCTTTGGCGAGAATTCCTCTTTCCTGGAGAGCCTCACAAAAACGACGCGCACCACCGGCATTTTTTTTGAGTACAATCCCGATCCAGAGTCCTTTCCCCCGATAAAAATCCACATATTGACTTTCAATTTTGCGTAACTCGTTTAGTAGATATTCACCCAGTTCGGCGGAACGCTCGACCAGATTTTCATCCCGGATAATCTTTAATGCTTCCCGGGCGACGGCACAGGCGATGGGATTGCCACCGTATGTAGAACCATGATCACCGGGATTGAAAACCCCCAGAACCTCCCGGGAAGACAAAACCGCTGAAACGGGATACATCCCGCCGGATAGCGCCTTGCCGATAATAACCATATCGGGTTTGACATTTTCGTGTTCATAAGCGAATAGTGCACCGGTTCGCCCGAGACCGCTCTGGATTTCATCAACGATCAAAAGGACATTGTTTTGACGACACAGGTCGGCAGCTTCGCGCAGGAAACCTTTTGGAGGAACAACCACACCGCTTTCCCCCTGGATGGGTTCCACAAGAAACGCAACGGTGTTTTTATTGATGGCATTTTTTAATGCGTCGGCGTCACCATAGGGGATTATTTTAAATCCGGGGGTCAGGGGACCAAATCCGTCCTTATATTGATTTTCACTTGAAAAGGAGATAATGGTTGTGGTACGACCGTGAAAATTTCCGTCACAGACAATAATCTCGGCATTATTATTATCAACGCCTTTGACCTTGTAGCCCCATTTCCGGGACGCTTTAATGGCTGTCTCTACGGCTTCAGCTCCGGAGTTCATCGGCAACATCATTTCATAACCGCTCATTTCACACAATTCCTTGGCCAGATAGGGCAACTGATCATTGCGAAAGGCTCTGGATGTCAGCGCCAGGCGCGCGGATTGCTCCTGAAGAACTTTGACCAGACGGGGATGACAGTGTCCCTGATTGACCGCCGAATAGGCTGCCAGAAAGTCCATATATCGCCGGCCTTCCACATCTTCAACCCAGATACCGGAGCCTTTTGTCAGTACAACGTCCAGAGGTTTGTAATTGTGTGCTCCATACTGATTTTCAAGGGCAATGCATTCTTTGGTTGCACTCATATATTATCCTCTCTGTTTTATCGATTATCAAGACTACAGGGAATTTAACTAATATTTAGATTTTCGCCACAGATTTCTTAATTATTTAAGGTATCAAACAGGGCTTTCCTGCCGGTCTTATAATTTATGTTCAAAAGCTGTATTCAAGGCCGATATGATGGCTTTGACCGCCGCGCCGGCGAACTTTTTTTCCGGCAACGGGTTGGTGAATTTTGATGGGGCTGTCATCAACCCGTTTGATATAAGGAATAATTTGTGTCCCTGAGTAGAAAACGGAAAAGTATTTGAAGCGGTGGTGAAGGCTTCCGCGAAAAGTAAAAAAACTGGCGTTCAATGTTACGGGATAGTCAATCGGCGATGAAGTTAAGCCGAATTCCAGATGAGCTTTTCCCTTTACCTGAAAATTGTATCGGGAATGGATATACTGAAGACCCAGGTTGCAGACTGTTTTGGAAAAGGTAATGTTTCCGGACCAACCGAACAACTGAGCAAAGGACCGACTCTGACCCAGCTGCGCTTCGGCCCAATGGGCCACCGGAATTATCTGAAGACCCAGCAGAGGGTCCGAAGCATATCCAAGCAGCGGAGTTTTAACAGTGAAGTCGCCGGTATACCGGATAAAGCTTATCCCCGTGTAAAATGAGTTGTCTGCAATATCACTTGTAATCCGAAACGCGGCACCGGTCCGGGCCAACTGACCGTTTCCCAGATCATCCATATCTACTGCATCATAAGTATGATAATCTGTGCTGAAACCCAGGTTCGTTTTGAATAAATCCAGTGAGAAGTGGGAAATTACTGATTTTTCCGGGATAAGAGTGACAGCAATAAGGTATTGCCGAAGTTGTATTGGAATTCCCAGTAATCGTTTCCCGGACAGGGTCGGTGTGGAGCTTGAATTGATATAGTGAAATTCCGGTTTGTTTTGAGCATTCCGGCGATTGAAGATAAATCGAAGATAATGCCCCGGGATTTTGGTGGAGCCCGATATGCTTATATCTGATAATGTTAACCGGTTTGACACACCGACAGTTGATCCGAATGTTTCAGGCAGCAAATCAAGGAAGTATTCATTCAGGGCTTCATTCTGTGATATGGGGAAATCCAAAATGTTAATATCACCATTTGATTTTTGATCGGCATAACGAAGCCCGATTCCCAGAAAGCCGGTACCATCACTCACGGTCCAGATTATCGTATTATCCACTCCCTTATTTGCCAGATTAAAACGAACGGCCGTGTCATCATTTCGGTTATTGGATTTAAGATTAGAAAAGGATGATTTTATTTTAAGCGTCTGGGATGATTTGTTCAGAGAACAGGGAAAATTAACATAAAGCAATGTTTTCTGACTGAACACCGAGCTACCGATAGATTTATCAACAATGTTCCGGTAGATGTCATCAATTTGTTGAGAAATACAATGTTTTTTCCGGTGATTGTCTTTCCGGGGTAATATCAGGACCAGCATGAAAACCGGTCATCGTTTCAGGCATGTTGGTCCAGTCTGCCTGTAATGAAGAAACCAGGCAGACAAACAGAAAGGGGAAAAGCAGGCGGCTTTTCCCCGTATATTTACAGATAAAAATTCGCAAAACCTCTCTATTTCATTAGGGTCATCTTTCGGGTAGTGATATGGCCGTCTATGTTCATGCGGCAGAAGTATATACCGGAAGGATGGTTAGCGGCATTCCAAGTGGTA
>QNCV01000009.1 GCA_003645845.1 Fidelibacterota bacterium
AATTCAGAGCCTGTCCTCAGGATACAGCGGCTGTTCGTTGGAAGTGATTGAAAAACTGGTGGAATTACTGAATCTGAATGTAATTCCGGTGATTCCGCGGCGCGGTTCTGTCGGCGCCAGTGGTGATCTGGCGCCTTTATCCCATATGTGTCTGCCGCTGATTGGTGAGGGTGAAGTATGGTACAAAGGGGAATGCCGGCAAGCCGAAGATTTGATACAGAATGGTCTTTACAAACCCGTGACACTAGGTCCGAAAGATGGTTTGTCGCTAATCAACGGGACGCAATATTCGACGGCTTTGGTCCTTTACGCACTTTATCATATTCGAAAGATTTTTATTTTCGCCGAACTGGCGGCTGCCATGAGTGTCGAAGCAGTCCTGGCAACAGACACACCCTTCCGGGATGCCATTCAGCGAATCAGACAACAGACCGGGCAGCGCTCTGTTGCGAAGCATTTACGCGCATTTTTGAACAACAGTGAGATTGTGCGTTCCCATGTCAATTGCAATAAGGTTCAGGATCCCTATAGCTTTCGCTGTATTCCACAGGTCTTGGGTTCAGTTCTGGACACTATTCGGTTTGCCGAGAAAATAGTCGACAATGAATGTCAGTCCGTGACAGATAACCCCCTGGTGTTTCCGGAAGTCGGTGAGATCCTTTCCGGGGGAAATTTTCATGCCGAGCCATTGGCAATGGCGGCTGATTATTTGACAATCGCGTTGACTGAACTGGGCAATATCAGTGAACGTCGGATCTCGATTCTCTCAGATACCACGATGAGCGGACTACCGGCCTTTCTGGTTGACACCGGCGGGGTCAACTCCGGGTTCATGATCGCTCATGTGACTGCCGCCGCACTCTGTGCTGAGAACCGGACGCTGTCGCACCCGGCCTCCGTGGAGACCATCCCAACCTCAGCCAACCAGGAAGATCATGTCAGCATGGCTCCTAACGCGGGCCTGAAGTTGCTCCAGGTTCTGGAGAATATTCGCCAGATCGTCTGGATCGAATTTCTGTCAGCAGCACAGGGAATCGATTATCGTAAGAACTTGGCCAGCGGGGATGGCACTAAAATAGCATACAAGAAAATTCGCAGACTGGTCAAGCATCTTGAGAAAGATCGTCTGCTGGCCAGGGATCTGCGGGAGATTGACAATTTCTACAATGATGAAGCATTTTTTCAGCAGGTCAAATCGCTGATTAACCATTCAAATACAAGGTGACTATATGATAAAAGAGGTTAAGCGTGAAGGATTGACATTTGACGATGTTTTACTCGTTCCGGCCAAGTCCGATGTTTTGCCGAAACAGGTTTCTCTGAAGGCCAAACTGACGAATTCTATTGACCTCAACATTCCGCTGATCAGTGCGGCGATGGACACCGTTACTGAAGGCGATATGGCGATTGCAATTGCCAGGGAAGGCGGGATTGGCATTCTGCATAAGAACATGACAATCGATGAACAGGTTTCGGAAGTCGATCGGGTCAAGCGTTCGGAAAGCGGAATGATTTTCAATCCGATTACGCTTTCATCGACGAATACTCTTCGGGAAGCGTTGAAAATTATGGCCAAGTATTCCATTTCCGGAATTCCGGTGGTTGACAACGGTCAGTTGGTTGGTATTCTGACCAACCGCGATATCCGGTTTGAGACCAATCTGGATCAGTTGATTTCCCAACGGATGACAAAAGACAATCTGATAACGACACCGGTGGGGACAACCCTGGAGCAGGCGGAGGAAATTCTCCAGCGGCACCGCATCGAGAAACTTCTCGTCGTCGATGATAAGGGGCGCTTAAAAGGATTGATTACGGTTAAAGATATTCTGAAAAAGAAGAAATTTCCCAATGCGGTTAAGGATTCCTATGGCCGTTTACGGGTTGGCGGCGCGGTGGGCGTTTCCGGAGACTATCTTGAACGGGCGGAGCGCCTGGTGGACGCTGATGTGGATGTAATTGTTATCGATACGGCTCATGGGCACAATTCCGAAGTCATAAAAGCCGTCAAAAAAATGAAAAGGATTTTTTCAAATGTTGATATAATTGCCGGCAATGTGGCGACGAAAGAGGCCACCAAAGCTCTGATCGATGCCGGTGCCGATGCGGTCAAAGTGGGAATAGGACCGGGGGCAATCTGCACAACCCGGGTCGTGGCCGGAGTCGGAGTTCCCCAACTGACGGCTGTGATGGATTGTTATGAAGAGTCGCTGAAAGCCGGGATTCCGATTATTGCGGACGGCGGCATCCGGTATTCGGGGGATATTGCCAAAGCCCTGGCCGGCGGGGCTAATACGGTAATGCTGGGTTCGCTGCTGGCCGGGATGGACGAAAGTCCCGGTGAAACGGTTTTATATGAAGGCCGGGTTTATAAGACCTATCGTGGCATGGGATCAATTTCCGCAATGGCCAAAGGCAGTAAAGACCGGTATTTTCAGGATTCGGCGGAAACGAAAAAACTGGTACCGGAAGGTATTGAAGGCATTGTGCCGTACAAAGGTCCTTTGCATGATACCGTTCACCAGTTGATGGGCGGTTTGCGTGCCTCGATGGGGTATTGTGGTGCCGGAAATATTGAGGAATTGCAGTCGAAATCTGAATTTATTAAAATTACATCCGCTTCAATTCAGGAAAGCCATCCTCACAATATTAAAATCAGTAAAGAGGCCCCCAATTACAGAACGGATAATTAGGTAATGGGGAAAATAGAATTAAGAGAGTTTAGCGATATACGCCGCAAGTTTGGATTTTTTATTGGCGGCGTTATTGCGGTGGATGATACCTTTGCTGACGGAAGAGTCAATAATTGATACGGCTTCGCGATAGAGCGGCTCGGCCTCAGCCTTACTTTTGGCGGCTTTTACCTTTTTTATCATGGTTTTTATCAAGGTTTTGTAATGCTTGTTACGCAGTCGGGCTTTTTCGGCCTGGCGAATCCGTTTTTGAACTGATAAATTCTTGCTCATTAAACTCCTTTCAACAGTTTTCAAACAGGAAACAAATTTATTTAAATCATTCCTGAATATCAAAGGAAAAAACCATTTAGATGCTATTTTTTCTTTTCAAAGTACTTCTGACCATTGTCTGTGTTTTCTTGGGAATGTTCCTTTTAATTTTAATTACTCCGGTGCATTTACGGTTCCGGGGTGATTTGGAGGAGGATAAAAAAGAGATTACGGCCGGGGTGGCATTGTATTTCGGGCTTCTGGCAATGGATGTCTATACCGAGCTGGAAAAGGTTAATTTTATCCTGATCATCTTCGGTATCCGTATAGGGGTCTGTCAGAAACCGGTGCGGGATTTTTGGAAAAAGCCCAAAAAGAAGAGACATAAACGAGAGGAAAAAATTGAAAAAAAATCCGGGACCCGGTTGGGCGCAGTGGATTGGATAAAAATTGGGAAAAATATTTTTCCGCGGCTGCTCAGACCAATTCGTTTCAAGCGGTTTGAGGCTGATCTGCGGGTTGGTTTTGGCAACCCCGCTACGACCGGACTATTTTATTCCGGTTATTCAATCTTTAAATATTCTCTTCACAAATTAAAAAACGTCACTATCATGGCTGATTTTGGGAAAAAAGGTGTTTTTGGTAAAATCGACATTGACGGATTTATTTATTTGATTCAATATATTCCAACGCTTATTTTTACATATAAGCTTTACTGCCAGCATATGCGGGTGAAAAAAGGGGGAAAAGATGGTTGAAAACCTGTTGGATACATTACTGGGAAAACTTAAAGAACTGGTGGATTCGGAAACCGTCGTCGGGAAACCGATTCAGGCCGGAAAAACGACGGTTATACCGGTCACAAAGATTTCCTTTGGTTTTGGCGCCGGTGGCGGGACAAGCAAGGGTGACGATAATTCCGGAACGGGAACCGGCGGAGGCGCGATCATTGAACCGGTGGCCGTTATTATGATCGAAGGCGACAAGGTGCGAGTTCACAGTCTGAAAGCGAGTAACGTCGGCAAGGTTATCGAGATGGTCCCGAATATTCTGAAGAAATTTACAAAAAGCAAAGAATCCGAAGGGCCCAAGGAAAAAGAATAAACCGCTCCTGTTTGCACAACTTTTTCTTGTATTTTAGTATTGCTCCGCCTATTTTTCAGTGAGGGAGAAAACTATGAGAGAAACCGTATTAAAAAACATACCCCTGTTTGCCGATCTTAGTGACGAAATTCTCGACAAGATATCCGATCTGATGCAAAAGAGAATTTATAAACGTCACAATATGATTCTGATGGAGGAGGATGTCGGCGACAGCCTTTTTATCCTGAATAGCGGCAGTGTCAAAATTACCCGGCTGAGCGATGATGGACGAGAGGTTATTCTGTCTATTCTGAGCGAGGGCGATTTTTTCGGGGAAATGTCTATTTTTGATGGTGAGAGCCGTTCTGCCAATGTCATTGCTATTGAAGATTCGGAGGTGTTCATTTTAAAACGCGGTGATTTTTTAGATTTGCTGGAAAAACATCCCAAAATCGCAATTACCCTGTTACAGGAAATGGCAGTCCGGCTGCGTCGTTCCGATCAGCAGATTGAAGGATTATCCCTCAGTGATGCCGAAAGCCGGATTGCAATGACAATCATTCGATTTGCGGAAGATATGGGCGTTATCAAAATGGGACAGGTTGTTATTGAAAGATTGCCGTTTCAACAGGATATCGCCAACATGGCCGGCACTTCCAGGGAAACCGTTTCCCGTATGCTTAAGATGCTGGAAATCAAAGGCTGGATTCAGCGTAAAGGGCGACGATTGGTAATCACGAACTATGATGAGTTTGTAAAGGAGTTCGGATAAGCCAATTACGGTGGTGATTTTTCTGAGCGGGAAAGGGTGACCTTCCCGCTTTTTTTACGATTTGAATTCGTCAGACAGAGCATATTAATTCCTGTTTTTCTGAGATGTGATACTTATATTTAGAAGTTGATTTGACTGTCAATAACTCTGATCGGTATTTAGATGACCGTCAAAGCGAAGAGGAGTGCAAAACAAACCGATATGAAAGAGATGGGATTTCTCGATCACCTTGAAGAGCTCCGTTTGCGGTTGTTGAAAATTCTTTTTGGTGTCGTTCTGTTTACGATATTGAGTTTTTTGGTTTCGGACTTTCTGATCGATTTGCTTTTGAAACCCTCCAAAATGCTTCAGCCGGATATGAAACTCCAGGTATTGAAAGTCCAGGGAATGTTGATGTTGAAATTTGCCGTGGCGCTTGTAATGGGAATTGTCATTTCCATTCCGTTGATTGCTTATCAGCTCTGGGCATTTGTCGAACCGGGTCTCTACCCCGATGAGAAAAAATGGGGGCCTGCACTTGTCATTAGCGTTACACTTTTTTTTATTGCCGGAGCTGCTTTTTCCTATTTTGTTCTGGCGCCATTTGCAATAAAATTTTTAACGGCAATCGGGTCTCCCGACGTGGAAAAAAACATTTCCATTAATTATTATGCTAAATTTGTTATGCAATTACTGGTTGCTTCGGGATTGATTTTTCAAATGCCGGTAGCATCGTTTATTTTAACGAAGATGGGTTTGATAACGCCGGCATTTTTGCGAAAATCATGGCGCTACGCGGTGATTGTTATTCTGATTCTGGCCGCTTTTATTACGCCGCCCGATCCGGTCAGTATGTTAATGATGGGAGTGCCGCTGTTCTTTTTGTATGAGTTCAGTATTGTGGTTTCCCGGATTGCTTCCGGGTCGAAGGAGAGTGAACCTGAAACTGAAGATTTGGAAGGTTGATGATGACGTTTGATATTGAGCATTTTATACGTCCGGTTAGAAAGGAGATGGAACTTTTTAGGAAAGAGTTCGCAGCTTCACTCCGCTCGGACATTGCTTTGATCAACGAGATCGCCGACTATATTCTTGATCAGAAAAGTAAACGCATTCGCCCGATACTTGTTCTGCTCTCGGCGAAATTATGCGGTCAACCCAATCAGGCGACGATCGTTTCAGCCAGCCTGGTGGAATTGCTGCATACGGCGACCCTTATACATGATGATATCATTGATGATTCCTTTACCCGACGGGGGGTTCCTTCGGTTAATGCGGTCTGGAAAAATAAAGTGTCGGTGCTGATGGGTGATTATCTCTTCAGCCGTTCTTTGACCAATATGCTGAGATTGCGTAACTATAAGGCGCTGGATTTGCTTTCAAAAATTTCGGAATCATTAAGCTCGGGCGAAATTTTTCAACTGGCAAAAAGCTCTGATAACGGTATGGACGAGGAAAACTATTTTCGTATGATCTGGTTAAAGACCGCCTCGCTGTTTGCCGGCAGTTGCAAGGTGGGAGCTTTTTCGGTCTCGGGGAAAAGCGAAGAGGCCGAGGCTCTGTGGGAATATGGTAAAAACCTTGGAATGGCATTTCAGATCAAAGATGATCTGTTTGACTATATAGCCAAAGAGGAGGATATTGGAAAACCGATTGGTCGTGATTTGAAAGCAAACCTGATAACTCTGCCGTTGCTCCATGTTTTGGAAAAAATGGATGCGTCGGAAAGTCGTTCTATCCGGGAGGGAATCCGGAATGGTCTTGAGCCTGATGAGGTGCAGAAAATAAATGAACTGATTGCCACAGGAGGCGGGGTTCGGTATACTGAAGAAAAATTGAAAGAGATATCTGAAAAAGCAGTACAATCACTGGCTGTTTTTCCGGATTCCGAAGTCAAACAATGCCTGCTGGACTTTATTGTGTTTAATCAACAGCGTATAAGTTGAATCATGACAATATATTGGATAATAATTTACAATATTTTAGTGGTACCGCTGTCGTTTGCCGGTATTCATATCTTTTCCTATTTCAATGAAAAAATCAGGCGGGGTTTAATTGGCCGCAAGCAGATCTGGCTCCTTCTGAAACGTTTTCGTCAGCGCTATCCCCATAAAGAGGTTTTTCTGATTCATTCGGCATCTCTGGGTGAGTTTGAACAGGCGAAGCCCGTTATCCGCGGTCTCAAAGCAATTCGATCGGATATTTCCATAGTTGCCAGTTTTACCTCACCCAGCGGATTTGATCATGCTGAGAGAATGGCGGAGGTAGATTTAATGGTTTATCTGCCCCTGGATACCTTTTTCAGAACCCGGCGGTTTGTTAAAGTGTTAAAACCCCGTAAGATCATTTTTGTGACCTATGAGCTCTGGCCCAATATGATTATCAACGCCCGGCGATACCGAATACCGACGTATTTAATGTCGGCCAGAATTCGCCAGAAAAGCTCGAAATTTTATCCCTTTGTCCGAAGTTTTTTTAAAGAATTGTACAGGTCGCTGGATTATATTTATGCCATTTCAGAAAAGGACAAAGAGTCGGTCAAGAAGTTGATTGGCAGTGTTCAGATCAAGGTGCTGACATTGGGGGATACACGTTACGATCAGGTGATTGAACGATCCAGGAGCCGGATGACAGCCTCTGTTCCGCTTATTTTCCGGGATGCCTTTGTGGTTATTGTCGGAAGCATCTGGCCACAGGATGCCCGGCATGTACTGCCGGTGATCGGCAGGATTGTTAAAAAGCATTCCCGATTCCGGTATATTATTGCTCCCCATGAGCCGAACGAGTATGCCCTGGAGAGTCTTGAGGATCAGTTACAGAGCGAAGGGATTTCAGTTTGCCGGTATAGGAAAATCGATGATTTTCCCGCCAAAACGACCGTTGTTCTGATAGATAAAATTGGTATACTTGCGGAATTATATCACCAGTCAAACCTGGCTTTTGTGGGTGGCGGTTTTAGGGGTTCGGTTCATAATGTGATGGAGCCAGCCGTAGCCGGAATCCCCGTTATTTTCGGTCCCGATTATCACAATTCAAGGGAGGCGGAGTTGTTGGTAAAATACGGTGGCGGTTTCAGTTGTAACGATGAGTCAAGTCTCTATCAGCTAATGACAAAATTGATGGGCGATGAAAAGTTTTACCTCCGGAGCTCCCGGGCGTCACGCAAGGTGATTCTGGATAATCTGGGGGCATCGGCCCGAACCGTTAAAGAGATATTGGAGAATGGTTGAGAATCCGAATTACCGATCTGTGTTTCCAGTACAGAAAATCTTTACCTCTGTTCGATCATTTAACTTTTGAAATACCGCTGGATTCGGTTGTGGCCATAACCGGAGACAGCGGCGCCGGAAAAACCACCCTTTTAAAACTGATCGCCGGTATTCTTCAACCGGCGAAGGGGCAAATTGATATTATTATTCCAGGTGAGGCGGGAAATGACCTTCATTTCGGCTATCTTTTTCAGAATCCCGATGATCAGATTGTGCATTTCAATGTTGAACGGGAACTGGCTTTCAACCTGGAAAACCGCAATACCTCGCCGGACCAAATGAAGGTGAAAGTTGAAAAGGCTTTACGGGAATATCATTTAACTGATCGGCGGGACGCTTCTCCAAACGATTTGTCCGGTGGTGAGAAACAGCGACTTGCCCTGGCGGGAATGATGATCAGCAATCCTGGTATTTTACTGCTTGATGAACCCTGCTCATTTCTGGATGTTTTCAGCCAGATTCATCTCTATCGAAAGATTATCGAACTGCGTCGAAAAGGAATCAGTATCATCTGGATTACCCAGGAATTACATGAAATACAAATGGCGGACTATGTCATTGCATTGAAGCATGGAAGAGTTGTCTGGAATGGTCAAAGCAGCCGCTATCCGAAGGGGAAAGAATTTGTCCGTGCTGAATAGTATGTCGGTAAAAATAGAAAAATTGAATTATCGTTACGATAATGACGGTGAATTTCAACTAAAAATTGACGAACTAACCCATGAGTTCAATGGACCGCTGGGGCTCTATGGCCTGTCGGGATCAGGAAAGACGACTTTCAGCAGATTGATGGCCGGAGTTATATCACCGGTTTCCGGCAATATCAAATTTGAAACGGAGAGCCGGAAAAGGCATCCGAAGATCGTCTATTCACCGCAATTTCCGGAGAATATTTTACTGGGGATTCGGATTGAAGATATGATTCAAAGGATTGTAATGGAAAGCGGAAGGACGGATTTATACGGGTCTATCCGAAATTATCTTGGGAAATTTTCACTTGATTATAACGTCATCAAGGGAAAAAACGGATATGAACTGAGCGGCGGTGAGCTGCGCCGGCTGGCGATTGCCCTGAGTCTGTCGCTGTCTCCCGATTTGCTTATTTTAGATGAACCCACCATTGGTCTGGGATTTCAGGGTAAACAGCAACTGTTTACAATTCTGGAGGAAATAAGAAAAAGTTCACATGTCATGATCGTGTCTCACGATTTCAGATTAATCCGAAAAATATGTCGGAATTTTTGGATATTACATTGTGGCAGACTAATTTTTAACGGTGACTGGGAAGCACTTCGAAAAAATGAAAAAATCAGGAAAGTTGTGGGAATTGATATTCTCAGCCATTTTCTTACACAATATTTTGAATCAAAGGAGCAAATTGCCCATTGAAAAACAGAGTCCGTGAAAAATACGAATCAATGCACCCGGACAGGGTCGTGACGTTATCAAATATCATATCGATTATCCGCGCCGTTCTGACATTTCCGATTCTTTATTTTCTCAAAGAGGGACGCGGCGACATCGCCCTGATCTTTATTATTATTGCAATTCTGTCGGACGGACTGGATGGTTGGCTGGCACGGATCAGTAATGAAATCACCGATATCGGTAAAGTTCTGGATCCATTTGCCGATAAGGTCGTGATTTTCAGCGTTATGCTGTATCTTATGATTACCGACAAAATGCCGTTGTTTTACTTCCTGATTCTGGCCATTCGGGATTTTTCAATTGCCCTGATCGGAATATACATACTCAACAACGTTAAACTGACACCCAAGGCAAATTTGCTCGGGAAAATTTCAATATTATTTACAGCGGCAACCCTGCTGGCATTTATTTATGATAATGTGTTGGGTCGGTGGATCACCCGGATTATGGCGATTTCCATTTTCTTCATGCTGATTTCCTGGATTCACTACTATTACACTTTCATTCAACAGATAAGGAATAATAAAAAAGCCGTCGGTAAATCGGATAAGGGGCTTTTAAAGGGGCTTCGCAAAACCGAAAGCAGTATCGCCGCCCGAATTCCGCTGCTCGGAAAATATTTTCGGATTGATCCTGCTTTACTGGACTCCATAGAAGAGACTCTGATTGCTGCGGACATGGGGATGGACCTGACCGAGATTCTGGTTGAAAGGCTCAGAAAGGTGGACCGAAAAGAATCATCCAATCTGGCGGATATTCTGAAATCCGAGATCAAATCTCTGATCAGAACGGATATTGCGATTAAAGAAGCCCCGGCGAAACCGCGGGTTATTCTTTTTGTCGGAGTAAATGGAACCGGAAAAACCACAAGTATCGGTAAACTGGCTTATTATTTTAGGAAGCGAGGCAAACGGGTCATGCTGGTCGCGGCTGATACTTTCCGGGCGGCCGCCTACGATCAACTCAAAGTCTGGGCTGAACGATCCGGCGCCGAATTTATGGGCAATCCGAAAGGAAAAGACCCCTCCGCGGTGGCCTTTGATGCGATTAAGTCAGCCGTGTCAAAGGGGCATGATATCGTCATGATCGACACCGCCGGGCGGCTGCATACCAAATCCAACCTGATGGAAGAACTGGCCAAAATAAAACGTGTGATAGCCAAACAGATACCGGCGGCACCCCATGATGTCTGGCTGGTTCTGGATGCCAACACCGGTCAGAATGGAATTGTCCAGGCCCGGGAATTCATGAAAGCGGTCGGTGTCAACGGGATTGTGCTGAGCAAACTTGACGGCACGGCTAAAGGTGGCGCCGTGCTGGCGATTCATCATCAACTATCCATTCCGATCCGTTATCTGGGCGTCGGTGAAAAGATTGACGATCTGGTTGAATTTGATCCGAATAAATTCGTTGACGCCCTGCTTTCAAACTATTAAGTCCCGGTTTAAATTGTGGGTTAATAAAAGATAGATTGTCAAATGTCTGCCAATAAATCATTTTCGATCATATCGCTTGGATGTCCCAAAAATACGGTGGACTCCGAGGTATTAAAAGGGTATCTGGAATCCCACCGGATGAACTATGAGCAGGAACCGGAAAACGCTGACGTGATTATAATAAACACATGTGGCTTTATCGAATCCGCCCGTGAAGAATCGATCGAGACGATTCTTGAAACACTGGAGATGAAGAAAGATGATCCCGGAAAAAAGGTCTATGCAATCGGCTGTTTAACCCAGCGCTATCCCGAGCAACTGCGTCTTGAAATTCCAGATTTGGACGGAGTTTTCGGCGTTGATTCGACCGATCGGATTGTTAATAAAATAGTCCCGGCAGCGGATTCCTGCAGTGATGTTGAACGGGTGCGCTCACTGCTGACCCCGGGCCATACGGCGTTCCTTAAAATCGCCGAAGGATGTGATAACAAATGCAGTTTCTGCTCCATTCCGCTGATGCGGGGAACACAGCGAAGCCGCTCGATCGATAGTCTGCTGAATGAAGCAAATTATCTTCGTGAAAAAGGTGCCCGGGAATTAATCCTGATTGCTCAGGATTTGACACGCTACGGCTCCGATCTGAGCCCCTCCGTAAATCTTGAATTGTTCCTGGAAGAGTTACTTTCTGCCCGACTGTTTCCCTGGGTGCGCCTGTTATATGCAAACCCCGATTTCTGGAATGGTAAAACGAACAGGCTTTTCAATGAATATCCGGAGCTGTGTCCTTATCTGGATATACCGATTCAGCATGCCTCACCACGAATTCTGAAACGGATGGAACGGGGCAGCGATGTGGAGCGGATGGCAAAGAAACTGGTACAGCTGCGAAAAGATGTTCCCGGGATTGCCCTGCGAACAACGGTGATGGTTGGTTTTCCATCGGAGACGGAGGAAGATTTTGCCATGCTTCTGGATTTTATTGAAAAAATTCGCTTTGAGCGGCTGGGCGTATTTACCTATTCAAGGGAAGAGGAAACGGCAGCATACAGATTTTCAGATGATGTTCCGGAAAGAGAAAAAGAGCGCCGCAAAGAGTTGATCATGCAGTTGCAATGGGACATCGGCCGGGAATTTGCCGAATCAAAAATCGGGCAGACCATTGATGTCATTATTGAAGGTAAAGACGAAAACGGATATGTCGGTAGAAGCCGCTGGGATGCCCCGGAGATTGATGGAGTTGTGCGTATTGAGTCTGACAGGGATTTGAGTATCGGCGACATCTGTTCTGCGGAGGTGTTTGATACGGTTGATATTGATTTAACTGCCCGGATTACGGACTGATTTCAGCGGCTTGACTTTCGAAGCAGTCTTAGATAATTTTTCTCACAAAGAATTTCTTTTAACTGGAGATTAGTATGAAAGCATTGATCACCGCCGGCGGACACGGGACCCGTCTCAGACCCATCACACATACTCAAAACAAACACCTGATTCCCATCGCCAATAAGCCGATTCTCAGCTATGCTCTGGATTATGTAAAAGAGGCCGGTATTCGCGAAGTCGGTATCATTACGAATAAAGACGGTTCGGAAGTCAAAGATGTCTATGGTGACGGCCGGCAAATGGGACTTGCCATTACCTATATTCCCCAGGAGCGTCCCGCCGGTCTGGCGGATTGCGTCAGGATTGCTGAGCCGTTTATCGGGACTGAGCCCTTTGTTTTCTACCTGGGCGACAATATTATCGTCGGTGGAATCAAACGTTTCATCGATGAATTTCATTCCCGTAAATCCCACTGTCATCTGGTGCTGGCCAGGGTGCCGGACCCCGAGCGTTTCGGTGTGCCGGAAATCAGGGACAACCGGATCGTCAGGATCGAAGAAAAGCCGGAAAAACCAAAAAGCGATTACGCCGTAACAGGCATTTATATTTATGACAGTTCAATATTTGATGCCGTTAACAGTATTAAACCGAGTGCCCGAGGTGAACTGGAAATTTCCGATGCTCACCAATATCTGATCGAAAAAGGTTTAACGGTTACCTATTCGGAAATTACCGGTTGGTGGAAAGATACCGGGAAACCCAATGATCTGCTCGAAGCCAACCGTCTGGTGCTGGATAATATTCAGACAAATATCGTGGGTAATATCGACAAAGACAGCCATATTTCAGGCCGGGTCATAATTCAGGAAGGCTGTAAGATTCAGAACAGCAACATTCGCGGACCGGTGATAATCGGCTCGGGAACAAGAATTACAAATGCCTATATCGGACCCTATACGTCTATCGAGCGGAACTGCCTGATTCAGGATTCGGAGATTGAATACAGTATTGTTTCGGAAGCATGTAAGATCAGCGATCAAAAAATCCGGATTGAGGGCAGCCTGCTTGGCAAAGGCGTTCAGATAGTCCGGGCCAAATCAAAACCCTTCACGAACCGTTTTATTGTCGGTGACCAAAGTATTGTGGAAATCCGTTAGCATTGATAAAAACAGTTAATTTTCGCACTCTCGGATGTCGGCTCAATCATGCGGAGTCCGACTCACTTGAATTTGCTCTGCAGAAGGCCGGCTACTCAGTTGTCGGCTCGAAAACGCCGGCGGATTTGACAATTATCAATTCCTGTGCGGTAACCAAACAGGCCGAAGCCAAGACCCGGGGTGCGATTGCCGCGGCCCGGCGGATTTCGCCCGGAGGGAAAATTGCGGTGATTGGGTGCTATTCCCAGATGTCACCTGAGTTGGTGGCGGACATCGCAGGTGTGAATCTTGTTCTGGGCAATTCGGAAAAATATCAGGTAATCGATTTTCTGAAAGGATTGGAACGGGGTTCTCGGGAGATTCATGTATCCGGAGAAATTGGGGGAGATACTTTTCCGAAACCGGGCTGGATATCGAAAGGCTCGAGAACCCGGGCCTATTTAAAGATTCAGGAAGGCTGCGATTATCGCTGTTCCTACTGTATCATACCGCTGTTACGGGGCCCGGCACGCAGCCGGAACTTTCAGAACTGCATTGATGAAGCCGTGCAGCTGGCAGAAAGCGGTTTTCGGGAAATCGTCTTAACAGGGGTTAATATCGGTACCTACTCTGATGGTTCAAACGATCTCAGCGATTTAATTGAGGCGATTTTATCTGCCGGCAGGGTTGAACGCCTGAGAATCAGCTCGATTGAACCGGATCTGGTCACGGATAAACTGATACATTTGATGAGGAGCGAACCGCGAATTTGCCGCCATTTTCATATTCCACTGCAGCACGGCTCGAATGACATCCTCGGTTTTATGCGGCGCCGATACCGGAAAGAGCAATTTTCAGCGTTGATTTCGAAAATCTATGATACCGTTCCCGGGATATGTATAGGTACTGACGTCATGGTTGGATTTCCCGGAGAGACCGAACATCATTTCCGGGAGACATATTTACTTCTTGAAAAGATGCCGATCGCATATTTTCATGTTTTTCGCTATTCGCCCCGTCCGGGAACGGTCACAAAGGACCTGGGAAATTCTGTGCCTGCCGCGATCAAAAAAGAACGCGCTGAAAGTTTGCGGCAATTGAGCGCCCGAAAAAGGCTGAATTACCGGCAAAGATTTCTGAATAGGGAACTTTCGGTTTTATTTGAAAAGAAAACGAAATTGGGGCTTTACCGGGGGCTTTCAGATAATTATATTACAGTCAATGTCAGATCCTCAGAGAATATCGTTAACTCCATTCAGACTGTTTGGATTACTGACGTTAAAAGTACCGAAGTATTGGGAGAATTAAGGGGTGAGTAAATCGACCTATTTTATCGGGATTGCCGGGAATATCGGTGTAGGAAAGACAACCATGACGGACATTATTGCCGACCGGTTCGGTTGGCGTCCGTTCTATGAATCCGTGATTGATAATCCCTATCTGGAAGATTTTTATGAAGACATGAAACGCTGGAGTTTTAATCTTCAGGTGTACTTTTTATCCCATCGTTTCCGAACCCACAAAACCATGACGGAAAGCGGTTTTTCGGCTATTCAGGATCGGACAATTTATGAGGATGTTGAAATATTTGCTCGCAATCTCTATGAAATGGGGAATATGTCTCAACGCGACTGGGATAATTACCGGGCGCTTTTCGAAATTATGACCTCTTATCTGAAAAAACCGGACCTCATTCTCTATCTGAGAGCCAGTGTGGACACACTCCTGACCCGGATAAAAAAGCGCTCCCGTGGTTTTGAGTCGAATATATCCCCTGAATATATTTACCGTTTGAACATTTCCTATGAACGCTGGATCAAACGGATTCAGGGTGAGTTTCCGGTGAAGATCGTTGAGACCGACAATTTCAACATTTTTGAAGACACCGACCAGTTGGAGATACTGCTTCGGGAGATTCGGCAATTTTGTCCGGTCTGTGAATAATTCGGACAATTTCTTTGTAAATATCAGTAATTGGATTTACCGAAGCTTTTCGATAAATTCAGCTGCTGTTTTAGGATTTGATTGGGATTACTGGAATTGAAAAATATCGCCGTATTTGCGTCGGGCCGGGGATCGAATTTTTTAGCGGTTCTCAGACAGATAGAACGGGGTAAGATTGATGGTCGGGTAGTCTGTGTCATCAGCGATCATGTCAGACCGCCGGTTTTTGAGATTGCCGGAAAGCACGGCATTCCGACGCATTGGGTGAATCGTAAGCAATTTTCGAATGCGGCGGATTATGCGGAATTTATGCTGAACTTACTGGAGAACTACCGTGCCGACCTGGTTTTGCTGGCCGGTTATCTGAAGCTGATTCCGACGCCGGTGGTCCGGCGCTACCGTTATGCCATGATTAATATTCACCCGGCGCTTCTTCCGAATTTTGGCGGAAAAGGGTTTTACGGAGAAAAAGTTCATCGGGCAGTAATAGAATCGGGTGTTAAAATTACCGGAGTAACGGTTCATTTTGTCGATGAACACTATGATCGGGGAGCCGTTATCGCCCAGGAGAAAGTTGCGGTTGAACCGGAGGATACACCGGAAACTCTGGCAAAACGGGTTCTAAAAGTGGAACATCGCCTGTTGCCGAAAGTTGTCGGGGCTTTTTGTGATGATCAAATAAAAGTACTGGAAAACGGAAAAGTGGTTTGGAATTGATAGGTGATTTTGTAATAAAGCGGGCTATAATCAGTGTCTGGAACAAGAAAGGCATTATTCCCCTGGCCAAAAAGCTGGTACAAAAGGGGGTTGAAATATACAGTACCGGAGGCACGTTTAAAGTTCTGACGGAAAATGGAATTCCGGTAACCAAAATAGAGGATTTAACCGGATTTCCGGAGATTATGAACGGTCGAATCAAGACGCTTCATCCGTTGGTTTTTTCCGGAATTTTGGCAGACCGGTCAAATTCCGGTCATCAACAGGATTTGCAGAGGGTTGGAGCCCTTGATTTTCAACTGATAGTCGTCAACCTTTACCCTTTTGCCGAGACTTTTTATGCCGGTGATAAATCCGATAGCGAGATTGTTGAAATGATTGATATCGGCGGTCCGAGTATGCTGCGGGCGGCTTCAAAAAACTATAACAGCGTGGTGGTTCTGTCCGATCCTTCGCAATACTCCGATTTCATTGAACGGCTGAATAATGGTACGATCGATGAAGAGTATCGACGTTTACTGGCTGGAGCTGTTTTCATCAAAACCGCCGGCTACGATGCCGAAATTGCCGGTTTTTTCTCAGGGAAAGCCGATGGTTTGCCGGATTTATGGATGAACCGGTACCGTAAGCGTGCGGAACTGCGGTATGGGGAAAACCCTGACCAGAAAGCCGCTTTATATTCACCGGTATCCGCTGCCGAATCACTGCCTTTTATCCAATTGCAGGGCAAAGAGATATCCTATAACAACTATGTCGATTGTATTGCGGCTTATCGTGTGGCAATGGAATTCAGTACCGAAAAAGTCGTATGTGCGAATCTTAAGCATACGAATCCCTGCGGATTTGGTGTGGCCGATTCGGCGTTGGATGCCTATAAACGGGCGGTCAGAGCCGATCCTGTCAGCTATTATGGTGGTATTGTCAGTGTAAATCGTCCGGTTGATAGAGCTGTCGCGGAGGAGTTTGCCAAGAGTTTTCTGGAATGCATCGTGGCTCCGGAATTCAGCCGGGAAGCCATTGAAATTCTCAAAAAGCGGAAAAATCTGCGCCTTCTCATTCCAAACAGAGACTATCTGGATTATCCCTATGATGTCCGGGCTTACGGAAAGGGTCTGTTGGTTCAGGAACACCAGATGCCTGAAGATAGGGAGGAGGCCTGGGATATAGTAACCGAGAGGAGACCGGATGATTCTTTTTTCAGGGCGCTTAGAATTGGCTGGCATATTGTTAAGCATGTGAAATCCAATGCGATTGTTCTGGCCGATAAAAACGGTTCCGTCGGTGTTGGCGCCGGGCAGATGTCCCGGGTGGATTCCATGAAGATTGCTATTCGAAAAGCCGGCGAGGCGGGCCTTGAAATTAAAAATACGATTATTGCTTCCGATGCTTTTTTCCCCTTCAGAGATTCGATTGATTTGGCGGCGAAATACGGAATTGCAGGAGTTATTCAGCCGGGTGGAAGTATCCGTGACAAAGAGGTTATCCGGGCCTGTGAGGAACATAATATGTTTATGTTATTTACACATAAGCGGGTTTTTAAACATTAATTGATGGAGCAAATATGGGATTCTCGTTTTTTAATTTTTTTGGAGGAGACATTGCAATCGATCTGGGGACGGCAAACACCCTGATTTACATGAAAGGCAAGGGAATTCTGCTGGACGAACCCAGTATTGTGGCCCGCTCAACCCATGACGGTGAGGTTTTGGCTGTCGGTAGTGATGCGAAGGAAATGTTGGGAAAAACCCACCGGGATATTACCACTATCCGTCCGCTGAAAGACGGTGTCATTGCCGATTTTGAGATGTCGGATGCCATGATTCGGGGATTCATCCGGAAAATCAATATGAGCCGGATTGCCCGGCCACGGATCGTGATCTGTATTCCTTCCGGTATTACGGAAGTTGAAAAACGGGCGGTCAGGGATTCGGCCGACCGGGCGAATGCACGGGAGGTTTATCTGGTTGAAGAACCGGTTGCGGCGGCAATTGGAATCGGGATTGACATTTCCAGACCGGTGGGTAATATAATTGTCGATGTTGGCGGGGGAACAACCGAAATTGCCGTTATTGCTCTGAACGGTATTGTGACGAAACAGGCCATCCGGGTGGCCGGTGATGAAATGGATGAAGCCATTATCCAGTATTTTAAATCGGAGCATAATCTGCTGATCGGAGAACGCACGGCGGAGTGGATCAAGTGTACGGTGGGATCGGCAATGCCTATCAACGATACGACAATTTCGGTGAAAGGCCGCAGTCTGGTAGCCGGAATACCCAAGACTATCGAAGTGTCGTCGGTGGAAATTCGCGAATGTCTGAAGGATACGGTTGATTTGATTGCCCAGGCGATTAAACAGGCTCTGGAAATGACACCTCCGGAACTCTCTTCGGATATTTTGGACCGGGGAATAATAATGACCGGCGGTGGTTCCCAACTAAAGGGGCTTGACCAGCGTATCCGGGTTGAAACGGATCTGCCGGTGAATGTTGCGGAAGAACCGTTACTCTCCGTGGTGAAAGGGACGGGGCTCATCATTGAGGATATAGAAAAGTATAAAGAAGTTCTTGTGTAGTTTGAATGTGGAGAAAAATTCTATCCCTCCTGTTTGATTTCTATGATTATCTGCTGCTGGTATTCCTGCTGATTTTATCTTTCATTATTCTATTTATGAACGAAGCGCCGCAGATTCGCTCCTTACAGGGCGATATTGCTGATGTGTTTGCGTTTGTTCATTATCCCGGAATGTGGATAAATGATCTGTCGGGGCTTTTGAAAGAGAATGAGGAACTGAAGCAGGAAAATCTGCAACTCAAACTACAGAATATTGAGTTTAAAGAAGCGTACCTGGAAAACCAGCGTTTAAAGCGGATGCTGGGTTTCATGGATAGTACCCACTACGAGATTATACCGGCAAAGGTCATTAACCGGGGTACATCGCCGGCAATGAATTCAATCCTTCTGAATGTGGGAAAGCGGCAAGGGATTAAACCGAACATGACAGTTATTTCAACAAAGGGGATTATCGGGAAAACAATTGCCGTTGGAGATAAAACCACTCAATGCCAAGTTTTTACGGATGTCAATTTTCGCCTGAGTGTCAAGTTTCAATCCTCCCGGGTTCTGGGGATTGCACAGTGGACGCCGAACGGATCCGCACTGGTTCGTGAAATTCCCGGCACTGCTAAAATCAAACCCGGTGAATTGGTTCTGACTTCCGGCTACAGTCAGATTTATCCGCCGAATATTATTGTCGGTGAAGTCATTGAAATTATTAAAAATGAAAATGAACCCTATCAGTCGGTGATTATTAAAACCAGCGCAGATGTGAATTCCCTTGAGGAGGCCTTTGTAATTCTTTCCTATTGATATATGAATAAGATATTAGTATTAATCGGTTTTAGTTTGTTGGCTGTCCTTATCCAGGTTACTGTTGGTCCCTGGCTATCTATCGCTGATATCAGACCTGACTTTATTCTGATCCTGGTTATGTTGGTCGGGATCAAGTACGGGCGAGTTCCGGGCGAAACTTATGGATTTGTTTTTGGAATGATTGTCGATTTTATCGGGATTGGTTCATTCCTGGGCCTTTCGGCCCTGGCCAAAACCTTCGCCGGATTTCTGGCCGGATTTCTAAAAGGGCGGAGAACCAGGCTAAATAGTTTTACCTTTTATCTATTTTCGGGATTAATCATTTTTATTCATTATGCCATCTTTTATTTGATTAATTTTCATTCGGCAGACCATTCAATCCAGTTTACTGCGGTTCGTTATATTATCCCCGATGCCGTATATACATTGGTTATTTTCATTATTTTTGATTACCTTTTTTCCCCGGATAATGTTTAAATTATGTTCTATTCACCGAACAATGTCACATCGTTGCATCGCAATCTGTTTATAATAACAGTATTTGTTCTGTTTGCAATTCTTGGTATTCGTCTGTACCAATTGCAAATTGTGGAATATAATCGTTATGCCGATATTTCTGAGGCAAATCGAATCCGGGTCATCTCGAAAGAGGCTCCGCGGGGCATCATCTATGACCGGAATGGTCAGATTATTGTCGGCAACAAATCCCAGTATAATGTGAACCTGATTCCTTTTGAAGTCGGGGAAAACGATTCTATATATCATTTGCTCAGTGGGATATTGAATCTTTCGGAAACGGTAATTCGTCAAAGAGTGAAACGTAACTGGCGTGGTCGCTTTTTACCGGTAAAGATAGCCGAGGACATTGATTTTAGAACGTTGACTGAATTAGAAGAGCGGCGCCTGGAACTTCCCGGTGTTATGTATTCGCTGGAAGCGATTCGGTCGTTTCCGAGTCAGGCTCGTTTAAGTCATGTGTTGGGCTATTTAAGAGAGATCGATCAGAAAGATTTAAATATTATCAAGGATTATGGGTACCGGTCCGGTGATTTGGTTGGATGGAAGGGTGTTGAGCGGGAATATGAAAATATCCTGCGTGGAAAACGGGGATATGAATATGTTCAGGTCAATGTGTTTGGTCAGGAAGTGGGAAAAGTTCACGACGAACGCAGTGTCAAAGCGCAATTTGGCAATGATCTGTATTTGACTGTCGATCTCGGGTTGCAGGTATATATTGAGCAGTTATTGGACGGGAAAAAGGGGGCAGTCGTTGTAATGGACGCTGAAACCGGTGAAATTTTGGCCATGGTCAGTAAACCGGACTATTCACCGGCGCTTTTCTCAGGTATTGTTAAGTCATCTGTCTGGAATGATTTATTGAACAATCCGGATCGTCCCCTTTATAATCGTGTAACCCAGGGTACCTATCCGCCGGGATCGGTGTTTAAAATTGTTGCCGCAATGACTTCCCTGGAAGAGGATATTCAGGATCCGAACGCAACCGTACGGTGCCGTGGTGTCTATAAATTGGGCCGTCGGGATTTCAAGTGCTGGAAACTCAGTGGACATGGCCGAATGAATCTGCATGATGCCATAGTGAATTCCTGCAATGTTTATTTTTATTCGTTAATTCGTAAAATTGACCTGAATCTCTGGGCTGAATATGCCCGGAAATTTCGATTCGGTGAATTAACTCGTATCGATCTGTATGGCGAATCCGAAGGGGTGGTACCGGACGAAAGTTTTCTGGATGAAAAATACGGAGACGGCGGGTGGAGTGAGGGCAATAAACTGAATCTTGTGATTGGCCA
>QNCV01000010.1 GCA_003645845.1 Fidelibacterota bacterium
GAACGGGATTGTTGAGAAAGCAGATCTTGAGGAGAAAGTCCGTATCCGGCGGATCAGGGATATTATCATGCAACGTCGCTTCCCGAAATTGTCCGCGCACAGGGAACAGGTGGAAAAGGTTCTGAAACAGATACCCCTGCCGGAGAATGCCAAACTAAATTTTGATGAGACTTTTGAGAAAAAAGAGATACAGATCAACTGGCGCCTGCATACTCCCGCGGATATCGAACGGATGCACGCATTTTTTAATGATGAGACTGTCCGCCGGTTGAAAATTCTTCTGAATACATTGTAAATGAACCATAATAGTCGTTTTAAAAGGGTGTACATTACAGAGCCGGCCTTGGATGATCCGGTCACGGAGAGCATCCTGTCCAAATTTCCCCGTCGGATTCAGAAAATAATTCCCGATAATGCCAGTATCGATGAAGACCTTGATCCAAAAAGGATTCTGTTGCTGACCCGGTCACGGGGAGAGGTGGTCAAGGGTTGTCCCGGCACCGGTGAGCAGTACCTCTGTTGTAATTATCAGGTGATTAATCAGACCCAGGGCTGCCCGATGAATTGCACGTATTGTATTTTGCAGTTTTATCTCAACCAGCCGGCAACGATTGTATACACCAATTTCAATGATATTTTTACGGAGCTCAAAGAAAAGCTAAAACTTCAGCGGAAACGCTTTTTTCGAATTGGCACCGGCGAGTTGGGTGATAGTCTGGCATTGGATGCTTCCCGGCGATTCGCCAGGCAGGCCATTGAAATCTTTGCCCACATACCCAACGCTCTGCTGGAACTGAAATCCAAAACTGCCGAGCTCGGTGATTTTCTTGATTTGAACCATAATGGACATACAGTTATGGCCTGGTCGCTGAATCCCCGGGAAATCATTCAGCAGGATGAATTGAAAACCGCCCAATTGAATCAACGCCTGGCGGCTGCCGGGAAAGCGGCCGAAGCCGGTTATAAGATTGCGTTTCATTTTGACCCGATTATGGATGTTCCCGATTGGGAATCTCTTTATGCCGAAGTTATCGACGAGATGTATCTGCATGTGGCCCCGGCGCAGATTGCCTGGATCAGTTTGGGAACATTGCGCTTCCCGCCGTCTATGAAAGATAAGATTATTGAGCGCTATCCACATACCGGAATTCCCTTTGCCGAGATGATTCGCGGAATGGATGGTAAACTTCGCTACGCCCGTCCCCTGCGTAGCCCGATGTATCAGTATATCTATCAAAAACTTACTTCTGTTCCGCAACCACCCTTCATTTATTTTTGCATGGAAAGTCCTCTGATCTGGCAGGAGATTATCGGTCGGGCGCCGGAAAGCAATGCTCACCTGGACTTCATGTTCGCCGAAAGCCTTTTTCATCGCTTCCCGGGTTTGTTGTTGGAAAAACCCGAACCTATTCATTATGATAATGGCAAACCGCTGGGATAGGTTTTCCGGATTACTGAATAAATTTCTTCCGCAATTCCTTGCTGCTCAGTATCTCTTTCAACCAGAATAGGCCGATCAGAGTCTTTGCGTCGGTGATATCGCCGGATAAAACCATTTCAATGGCGCGGGCAGCTTCGATTTCAATCACCTCAATCGTTTCATCATCGTCGGCGGATAATTGGTCGTGTTCCAGGTTACCGGCCCAGAAAAGATGCAGGAGCTCATCGCTGTAACCGACACAGGTGTGGATACGACAGATGCGTTTTAATATATTGGCGCGGTAGCCGATCTCTTCAGCCATCTCGCGCTGAATGGTGGTTTCCGGAGATTCATTAGGGTCAATCTTGCCGGCGGGGAGCTCCAACATGACGGTGCCAACCGGATAGCGAAATTGTCTGACCATAATGATTTTATCATTGCCCATCCAGGGAATCACTACGGCCGCCCCGGGATGTTTAATGTATTCTCTGCTGGATTGATTCTGCGATGGCAGACGGACGACGTCTCTATAGACATTCAAGAGACGTCCCTTGTAAACCTGTTTTGAATTTACGGTGTGTTCAGTGAATTTGTTCGTATTCATTTAAAATCCGATCATTAATTAGTTTTGTTAAATTCAACGTTAAGATTATATCTCTTGCAGAATTCGGTTCCTTAAAATTTTGTCAAAGAATTCGTTTTCAATTTGTGGTAAGTCGCTTTTGCAAATATACAAATAAATGCTCAAAGCGCTAAAGATATTTCATTTTTGGAAGTTATCCGTGGAAAATGAATATCCGTAGCAGCTTGCATATATAGTCTCGTTCGATTATACTATGGGCGGTTAAAATAAAGGAGGCGTATGTCAGAAAACTACCGACATATTGAAAACAACGAAGTGATTCACAATCTCTATTATGTTAGCGATAAAAGCCACGCGCAGAGACTTCAACATCATGTCAAAATGAACTCATATAAAGATCTCTGGATTGAAAATCCGAATATTTTTTCCGTTCTGAGTACAGCTGAGAATATCGATGAAGCCCGCAAAAAACTCTACTGGTACCTGAACAGCCGTGAGAAACAGGTGCTGAATGATATGGATTCACTGCCTTTCCTGCAGCGCACGCTGATTCTCGAAGCAATTACGGTATTAAAAAATATTATTGCCAAATCGAGCGAAAAAGAGAGCGGTGTCAGTAATCTCGGTATTTTGTATGAGATGGCCCACGATCGGCCTGTAGAGGTATCCAGAGGATTTATTCTGGAGTTTACACATCTTTTTAAGGCTGTCAGCGGCAACGCAGAGGTGTACCGGCGCTCGGGCGATTTGGATGAGGGACCCGATTTTTCCTTTAAGAAGGGTCGCGAAGCGGCTTTTCGCCGTTCCGAAACGCTGGACAGGATAACCAGTTCGATGGAACAGTTTATCAGGCGTTACCCCTCCGGTTTGGATGCAGATGTTATTCGCGACCGCCAGCGTAACAGGCACCGGATTCTGGAATATTTTCGGGCCGGTGAATCAGACTGGGAAGATTATCACTGGCAACTCAAACATATTGTTCGTAATGCCGATATACTGAAAGAACTTATCGATCTGACGGACGAAGAAGAGACCTCGATTCGGCTTGCGAATAAACATCGGATTCCCTTTGGAATTACGCCTTATTATGTTTCTCTGATGGATAAAGATTCATCCCGAAAACGGGATCATGCGGTACGGGCTCAGGTAATTCCGCCTTTATATTATTCTCAGACCGTTGCTAAGAACCGGGCAGTCCGCTCGGAATTATTTGATTTTATGGGTGAGCATGATACTTCACCGATTCAGTTGGTTACCCGCCGTTATCCGCAGATTGCCATCATGAAACCCTATAATACTTGTGCTCAGATTTGCGTCTATTGTCAGCGCAACTGGGAAATCAATCAGGTTCTTGATCCCCACGCCTATATGCGCAGGGAAGCCATTGACGCCGCATTGCAATGGTTCGAGGATCATCCGGCAATCCAGGAAGTCCTGATTACCGGGGGTGACCCGCTGGTAATGAGCGATAAAAAGATTGACTATCTGCTGCAGAGTTTTGCCGCAATTAAGCATATTCAGCGGATACGCATCGGGACTCGTCTGTTTGTGGTCATGCCGCAGCGCTTTACCGCCAATCTGGTAGCGATTCTGGATCGTTATCATGAGTTTGGAAAGCGTGAAGTCGCCCTGGCTACCCATTTTGAACATGTCTGGGAAATTACTCCCGAAGCGGTAGCAGCCATAAAGAAGGTCCGTGAAAAAGGGATCGGGATATATAATCAGGCCGTATTCACCCTTGAAAACAGCCGGCGTTTCGAACTGGTAGCGCTACGCCGACAGTTACGTCTGGCTGGTGTAGATCCCTATTATACCTTCAATGCCAAAGGCAAGGATGAAACCCGGGATTACCGGGTGCCGATTGCCCGCCTGCTGCAGGAACGTAAAGAAGAAGCGCGTTTAATGCCCGGTCTGGATCGCACCGATGAACCGGTATTTAACGTTCCCAGACTTGGCAAAAACCATCTGCGAGCCGGACAGGACCATCAAATTCTGGCCATTCTCCCTGACGGTCGCCGGGTGTATCGTTTTTTACCCTGGGAGAAAAATATCAAAATGACTCCATGTTATACCCATAAAGATGTCTCCATCTATAATTATCTGAAGATGCTGGAGAAAAGGGGCGAGAACAGCGGCGACTACCAGAGTATCTGGTATTACTATTAGCAACTGACGGGACCCGGGATTGACCTTGACAATTCTGACTATTGGGCGTAAATTTGACGGCTCTTTAAATGTAATATAATAAGATACCCAATCCTGATAATATTAATGGATATTTTGCTTTGAATAGCATTGACAATTACTTTTGCAGGATGATTAACAGGAATTGCCCGGTGCTGAACAACCTTTGATAGAGGAGAGTTTGCATGGAGTCAAAACTCGAACATTTAATTGAAAAGATAAAATCTGACGGAATTGAGGAGGCGAATAAATCCGCAGCCGAGATCATCGCTACCGCCAAGAAGGAAGCCGATGACATTATCAAAAAGGCCAAAACCGATGCACAAGGGATTATTGATAACGCCAATCGGGAAGCGGCTAAACTGAAAGCCAACGCCGAATCCGCTTTGCGGCAGGCGTCTCGTGATACGGTTCTGTTGACCAAAGAAAAGCTTTTAAAACTTTTCGAGGCCGCTTTCCGGAAAGAACTGGGTGATACCATGTCACCGGATTTTGTCAAAGATCTAATCCTGAAAATCGTGGAAAACTGGGGCAAAGAAAACCAGCTGGAGGTGCTGGTTTCCGATAAGGATATGGAAAAGTTGCAAAAACTCCTCTTCACAAAGGCCAGGCAGGATTTGAAGGAAATGGTCACAATCAAAGTGGATAAGGGTATTTCCAAGGGCTTCCGCATCGGGTTGAAAGATAACAATTTATACTACGATTTTACCGATGAAAGCATTGCGGAATTTCTGGGAGAATTTCTGAATCCCCGTATTCGGGAAATATTAGATAAGGCTTGATGGATAAATACATATATTTTGCCGCCCAATTACCTCTGTTGGTTTTCGATAAAGAACCGGCTTTGACAATAAACGATTTCCTGGAGGAAGGGCGGAAATGGCTGAGCGATGCGGATTATGCTCTGCTCAGCGCTGTCTCCATCAATTCAACCGAACCCACAGGAAACGATCCGGCGGCGCTGCGGGAATTTAAATTATATGAGAAGATGCTGCGCGACGAGCTGGTTCTTTACCGGCAATCACTGAAAACCCGCCAGGAACACAAACCGCGTCTTTTTGCTCCGGCAACCCTGAAAGAGGGAAATCCGCTGGACGTGGAGAAGAAACTATTACAATTACGCTGGTATTTGCTCTCGGAACTGGAGTTCGGACACTATTCGGATATTGAGTTTCTGGTGCTTTATTATCTGAAATTGCAAATTCTGCAACGACTGCAACGATTTGACAGGGAAAAAGGCAAAGAAAAATTTTTAACCTATACAGAATTGGCTTATGAACAAGACTAAAGGTACGATTATTGGCGTTAACGGAAATATGATTTCCGTGAAATTTGAAGGTAATATCATTCAAAACGAAGTGGGATACGCGATTACTGGTGATGACCGTCTGAAATCCGAGGTTGTCAAGATCAATGGCAACATTGCTTACATGCAGGTGTTTGAAATTACCAAGGGCTTGCGGGTCGGCGATGCAGTGGAATTTTCCGGCGAGATGCTTTCCGCCCAGCTGGGTCCCGGCATCCTGGGTATGGTTTATGACGGTCTGCAGAATCCCCTGAACGAATTGGCGGAAATGCACGGATTTTTTCTGAAACGCGGTGTTATCCTTGATGCGCTGGATTTCAATAAAGAATGGGAATTTACGCCTGTGGCGAAAAAGGGCGATATCGTTCAAGCCGCCGGTGTTCTCGGACATGTGCCGGAAGGGATTTTTGAGCACAAGATTTTTGTGCCTTTCAATCTGCAGGGTGATTACAGGATCACATCCATTGTCGGTAAAGGTAAGTATAAAGTTACTGATACTATCGCTACCATCGAAAATGACAGAGGCGAAAAGCAGGACCTGACGATGTATTTCGAATGGCCGGTGAAATTGCCGATTGAATTCTACCGGGAGAAGCTGGTTCCCAGAGAGCCGCTGGTAACCCAGACCCGTATCATCGATACATTTTTCCCGGTGGCTAAGGGCGGAACCTATTGTATTCCGGGACCTTTTGGAGCCGGGAAAACCGTTTTGCAGCAGGTGACCAGCCGGTTTGCGGAAGCCGACATCGTGATTATCGCCGCCTGCGGCGAGCGGGCAGGCGAGGTAGTGGAAACCCTGCGGGAATTTCCGGAAATTACCGATCCGCGCACGGGCAAACCTCTGATGGAACGGACGATTATCATCTGTAATACCAGTTCCATGCCGGTGGCGGCGCGGGAGGCGTCGGTTTATACGGCCGCAACACTGGGTGAATACTACCGGCAGATGGGAATGAACGTCCTGCTGCTGGCTGATTCCACCTCCCGTTGGGCCCAGGCAATGCGCGAGCTCTCCGGTCGACTGGAAGAGATACCCGGCGAAGAGGCCTTTCCGGCCTACCTGGAATCCCGGATAGCTCAATTTTACGAACGGGCGGGTTTGGTGGAATTTGAAAACGGAAGCTATGGCAGTTTGACAATCGGCGGAACCGTCAGTCCGGCCGGTGGGAATTTTGAGGAGCCGGTGACCCAATCGACATTAAAGGTGGTGGGCGCTTTCCACGGATTATCCCGGGAGCGGTCGAACGCCCGGCGTTATCCGGCGATTCACCCGCTGGACAGCTGGTCCAAATATGAAAGTATCATCGATAATAAACAGGTCGACTACGCCCGTGAGGTTTTACGCAAAGGAAACGATGTGCATCAGATGATGCTGGTGGTCGGTGAAGAGGGCACCTCGATTGAGGATTTTGTAATCTATCTGAAATCGGAATTTCTGGACAATGTTTATCTCCAGCAAAACTCTTTCGATTCTGTCGACGGAGCGACATCTCCCGAACGGCAGAAATATGTGTTTAGTTATGTTTACAATGTTCTGACCAACCGGTTTAATCTGAAAGAAAAAGATGAAGCCCGGAACTTTTTCAATAAACTGCGCCAGTTGTTTATCGACTGGAATTACATCGACATGAAGGATGATGAGTTTAAAAAGCAGGAAGCCAAAATAACCCAATTGATTGAGGAATACTCAGACAATGCAGAAGGTGTATAATAAAATATTAAGTGTGACCGGAAATGTCATTACGGTCCGAGCGGAAGGAATTGCCTACGAGGAACTGGCGGAGATCACCACATCCCGCGGCAAATCGCTGGCCCAGGTGATCAAACTGGACCGGGATATAGTATCGCTGCAGGTTTTTGCCGGCAGTCAGGGCATTTCCACAAATGATGAGGTCCGGTTTCTCGGCAATCCCATGCGGGTGACTTTCTCAGACGATATGATTGGCCGGATTTTTAACGGCAGCGGTCTGCCCCGGGATAAAGGCCCTTCATTGATGGAGAATCTGATCGAGATTGCCGGTCCGTCGGTAAATCCGGCCAAACGTATTATTCCGCGGAATATGATCCGGACAAACATCCCGATGATCGATGTATTCAACTCCCTGGTGGTGTCTCAGAAACTGCCGATTTTTTCGGTGTCCGGAGAACCCTACAACGAGCTGCTGGCGCGGATCGCATTGCAGGCGGAAGTGGACATGATCATTCTGGGCGGAATCGGCCTGAAATACGATCAGTATATGTATTTCAAAAATACTCTGGAAGAGGGCGGCGCACTCAGTCATTCGATATTTTTTATTCATACCGCTTCGGACCCGATCGTGGAGGGTCTGATGGTGCCCGACCTTTGTCTCGCAGTGGCTGAAAAATTTGCCCTGAAAGGGAAAAATGTCCTCGTCTTGCTCACCGACATGACCAATTTTGCCGATGCGCTGAAGGAAATCGCCATTACCATGGAACAGGTACCGTCGAACCGCGGTTATCCGGGAGACCTCTATTCCCAGCTGGCCGCCCGCTATGAAAAGGCTGTGGATTTCGATGATGCCGGTTCGGTTACAATATTGGCGGCAACCACGATGCCCGGTGATGATGTGACGCATCCGGTGCCGGATAATACCGGCTATATTACCGAAGGGCAGTTCTACCTGCGCAACGGCCGGATTGAGCCATTCGGTTCACTGAGTCGACTGAAACAGCAGGTCAACGACAAAACCCGCGATGATCATCGCGCTATCATGGACGGATTAATCCAGCTGTACGCCCAGTATAACGAAACCGAAGAAAAGCGGGCGATGGGTTTCCGGATGAGTGAGTGGGATAAAAAATTGCTGAAATATGGAAAACTGTTCGAGGCGAATATGATGGATCTTTCGGTAAACATTTCACTGGAAGATGCCCTGGATAAAGGCTGGGAAATCCTGGCCGAGTGTTTCACGCCCGAAGAGACCCGCATGAAAACAGACCTGATCAAGAAATTCTGGCCTAAGGAAAAGTAGCAATGGCGAAAATTCGTTTAACCAAAAACGAATTAAAGAAGCAAAAAGAGGCTCTGAAGCGGTACACCCGCTATCTGCCGACACTGGAACTGAAGAAAACTCAGTTGGTGGCCGAGATTCGCCAGATTTCCCGGCAGATTGATGAAATCCGGGACAATATCGGGAAATTTGAGAAAGAGATTTTTCAGTGGGTGGCTGTATTTGGTGAAGATATCGACGTCGGCTCACTTTTTTCCGTGGAAAAGGTCGAAACAACCAGTGGCAATATCGCCGGGATCGACATTGAGATTTTCGAGGATGTTATTTTTAAGGATGAAGATTATGACCTTTTCGAAACTCCGCTCTGGGTTGATCGGGGGATTGAGGCCTGTAAGGAAAAAATCCGGCTGCAACTGAAAATCAGAACTCTTGAAAGGCAGATGGAAGTGTTGCGGGAAGAACTGCGCGTAACGGTACAGCGGATCAATCTTTTTGATAAAATCAAAATTCCGGAAGCGAAAGAGAATATCCGGATCATTCAGATTTATCTTGGCGACGAGCGTACCTCGGAAGTGGTTCGCGGAAAAATATCCAAAGCCAAGATCGAGAGAAAAAAGGAGGCGGTCTTTCTATGATCGTTCCGATGCATAAAGTAACCCTGTTTATCAGCGCTCCTCATCAGGATGAGGCTCTGGTGGAATTACGCAAACTCGGTGTTCTGCATGTTCAGCATGTAAGACCGCCGCAGTCGGAAGATATTTCCGAACTGGAATCGGCCCTGAACAGTGTGGAAAAATGCCGGCAGATTCTGGATAATACGGAAAAACCAGTTAATTTACAGGAAATTACTGATATCAAGGCGGAAGATATCGTTTCCGAAGTTCTCTCGCTGATAGCTGAAAAACAGCAGATCGTTTCCCGGATCGATGAGAAGAACACACTTCTCGAGTGGTTCGAAACTTGGGGCAAAGTGTCCGCCGGAGATATTGAAGCATTGCAGGCGAAGGGTATTTATCTGCGGCTTTATGATATTGAACGGAATTTGTTGAGCAGTATTCCCGAAGACGGGTTTGCGGAAATTCTCCATGAAGAAAAAAATCAATTAAAAATTGCGTTGATATCGGAGTCCGAAAAAGTCTGACTGGATGTAAAAGAGGAGTTTCCGCCGCAGGAGGATTTCGAATCGGTCACAAGGGAACTGAACTCCCTGAAGGTTCGCCTGGAAGAAGTAAATTTGAGATTGGGGAAAATGACCGGTGCAGTTGGTCTGGTTGAACAATATCGGCAAGATTTGGAAAAACGCCTTGAGTTTGCACGGGTAAAATTCGGAATGCAGGATGTGGAGAAAATTGTCTATCTGCAAGGTTATTGTCCGGAAGAAAAGACCGAAAAGCTGATCAGGGCCGCCGAGAAAAACGGTTGGGGCATTATGACCGAGGAGCCGGAACTGATCGATAATCCGCCGACGTTGCTGAAAATGAGCAAATGGGTGGCGATTATCAAACCGGTCTTTGATTTTCTGGGAACGGTGCCCGGATATCGCGAATACGATATAAGCAAATATTTCCTGATATTCTTTGCGTTTTTTGTCGCCATGATTATCGGCGACGCCGGCTACGGTGCGATTTTTCTGGCGGTCTGCATATTTGCCCATTATAAATCGGCCAAAAGCGGGAAACCTCTGGCTTTAAGTATAAAATTGTTTTATGTGTTGAGTATAATGACGATTCTCTGGGGAACGATTACCGGCAATTGGTTTGGAGCCGTACAGATTGCCGGGTTGCCGTTTTTCAAAGCTCTTACCATTCCGCAACTGGCGACCTTTCCGGAACTTTTTCCCGATCTGAAAGCCGATCCCCAGCAGAAAGTAATGTTCATCTGTTTTGTGATCGCGATTACCCAGTTGAGCCTGGCAAATATTATGAATTTCTTAAAAGCTTTTCCCGAGCTGAAAGCAGTTGCTCATCTTGGCTGGACAGTAATGATGGTTGGTCTGTTTCTGGTGGTTCTGAATCTTGTGTTGGGAATGGCCATGCCGGGTTTCACGGTGTGGATTATCATCGGTGGGCTGGTATCCATTATCCTGTTCATGAACCAGGAAAAGGGACAAAGCTTCTTCAAAGGCATATTGGCCGGACTGGGCGGCGCGTTTAATACCTTTCTCGATTCCATCAGCTCGTTTTCGAACATCATATCATACATCCGTCTCTTCGCCGTCGGAATGGCATCGGTGGCCATTGCGTCGAGTTTCAATAATATTGCCGCACCGATGATGCACGGCTTTGCTTTTCCGGCGGCCATTCTGGTGCTGTTGATCGGTCACGGCTTGAATATTGTCATGGGAATGTTATCGGTTATCGTGCACGGTATTCGATTGAATGTGCTGGAGTTCTCCAGCCAACTGGGAATGGAATGGACCGGTTATGAATACAAACCATTTAAAGAGAAAGAAAAAAATATAACAAAAGGGGAAATACAATGAATATTGGAATGATTGGACCCGCCGCAGCGTTGGGTTTAGCCGCTGTCGGCTCGGCATTTGGAACCGGTGTTGCTTCACAGGCCGCTGTGGGTGGCTGGAAGAAATGTTTTGCCAACAACAAACCGGCGCCCTTTATGCTGGTGGCCTTTTCCGGGGCGCCGCTGACCCAGACGATTTACGGATTTCTGTTGATGCTTTTTATCAGCGGCAGTGATAAAGATCCGCTGATGCTGATGGCTGCCGGTATTTTCGGCGGAATGGCCATGGGCTTTTCGGCATTTTTCCAGGGGAAGGTTGGTGCAAGAGCGGCTGATTCCCTGGCCGAAACCGGCAAGGGTACCGCAAACTATTTCATGGTGCTCGGTATCGTGGAAACTGTTGCTCTCTTTGTGATGGTCTTCCTGCTGCTGATGCTGTAAACCCATCGGAAATAACACAATTGATAAACGGCCGTCCGCTTGGGCGGCCGTTTTTTCATAATAAAAGCATTTAAATTATTAATGAATAATGCAGATTAATATTAGATATGTGATACAAGACACAAATGTGCACTAAATATATTAATAATATGTTTAAGTAACTAAATATTATTGTGATTATTATATGAATTGAAGTCGTGTTATTCCAAGCAAGAGAGTGTCAATACCTATTTACTGGAAAATTTCAAATTTTACACATAGTAAATTTTCCAAATCGTATTTTTATACCTCCGTAAAACAAAATTTAAAAGAAGAAATAATAATATTAAAACAGGGAGAATTATCATGCGAAATAGATTGTTAATAAAACCATTAATTATTTTAAGCATTATTGCTGCAATTATCTATTTTCCCTTTGATGTAATTGGACAGGAATATATTTACGCTATTGATTGGCAACAAGAAAGCGATATGGGATATTCCATCATGCAAAGTAAAGTGGCAGATACAAGCTATGTTATTGCCGGCAAAACGGAATCATTCGGTGAATCTCGGGCTTTAATCGCTAAATATAGCTTTGCTTCACCTCCAATTCCACCTGTTGTTACATTAAGCTGGGCAAAAAATATTTTCTCAATGGATACTGATACATTGTCAAATAACTCTATCGCAGTCTGCATTAAAGAAGATAATAATGGCGATTATATTGCCTGCGGAGTTGCGAATACTCCGGGCAATGAAAAAGACATCCTCTTAGCTAAATTACAACCCAACGGAACACCTGTATTTCTGTATGCCTATGATGTTATAACCCGTGATAATGTAGTAAGAATGAATGATATTGCCCGAGATATGATTATTGACAGCTATGGTAATTATGTTATTGTTGGACATACTAATAGCACTGATCCAACATGTGATATACTCATTGCAAAATTTGATAATGCTGGAGGTTTCCTTTGGGCGAAGACGCTTGGAGAGCCCGGAGTAAGAGATATAGGCAGAGCAATTATTGAAAATTCCGATGGAAATTATATAATTCTTGGTTATTCCGGAGAGTTTTATTCCAGAGATATTGTATTGGCGGAATTCAGTCCTTTCGGTACATTAATAAAATCAGTCAAAATAGATGGAAATGGCGAAGATTATGGCTGGGATATTGTTGAAGATCAAACTGATTCGGCTTATGTTGTGGCAGGTTGGAAATTCGATGGAAATATAGGGCAAAACCGATTACTGATTTTTAAAATACATAAGAGTCTCGGATTTTGGATTTGGGCTAAAGTTACATCATTGGATGTTACTACTGGGAGAGCTGATGCGGGGATTTCACTGATAAAACAAAACAGCAATTATATTGTAGCCGGTTTTACTGAAAACGGAGACACCCCCGATCAAAATGTTTTAATATCAGCATTCGATAATATGGGAAGTAATTTATGGACAAAAATTATCCCAGGAGCAAATGCCGGCAGCCATGATGAAGCAAGTTGTATTATACCGGCATTTAATCCCTATTCAGGCTGGACCGGTTACGCAATGACAGGATTTAGTGATAGCTATTCCGGAACGAGGGATATTCTGCTGGCATCATTGGATGTTAATAGCGATTCGTGTTATACGAAATGGCAGACAATGATTGATCCCATTGAACCAGCGATTACAGATTTTCCAAATATCGATTCGGTTTCTGTTAATTACCGAGAGTTAGATATTGTAGATATTTACCCTGAAGATAGCTTAGTTTGCTATTCTGGCGAAGAGGGTCATGCACCATATGTTTTTGTAATAATACCGCCAAATCCATACGGGGGTGTAGGCGGATCAGCAACTATTCCTATCACTTATAACACAAATTCTATGGCTGAAGGATTTTCAGCAGTTGAATTCCACATGTCTTATGACCATGATAATTTCACCCTGGTGGATATTCAGCCATGTGAGGAATGGTCGTTGGAATACCATGATGGCGATGATCTTCTTCTAAGAGTTGCTTTAGCTTCCAATCATCCGGTGAGTGGTTCAGGAACCCTCTGTAATATGAAATTTGATGTTTCACCTAATGCCCAACTTGGTTTCTATCCAATAGAATTCATATTCGGCATGGTTGATGAAGGTGGGTTTGATTCCGAGTTTATAGGTGGAGGAATAAATGTAGTCGATAAATTTTTTGGTGACGTCAGTGGTGATGGATTCATTCATGCATACGATGCCGCCTTGGTTTTACAGCATCTTATAGGTTATACCTATCTGAACCCGGAACAGCTAATCAATGCTGATGTGAGCGGTGATAATTATGTAAGCGCCTACGATGCATCATTAATTTTGCAATATATCGTTGGTTTAATTAATTCTTTTCCTGTCATGGGGGACACAACTTATTCTGTCCCGGCGACCGGTACGGTTTCTATGACAGATATTACTGCAAATCCCGGAGAAACCATTGATATTTCTGTTAATCTGAATAATGGAAATGATATTTATTCCATTGAGAGTTTGATATCATTTGATCCTGATTATCTGCAATTCCTTGGATATACTGTTTCCGAAGATCTCAAAAACTATATGATAGTAGATTCAACGTATCAGGATCACTTTCATCTGGCAGCCGCCGGTTCCGAATCGGATGGACACGATGGTGTAATAATGACCCTTAAATTTAAAGTTTTAGAAATTGCTGAAAATGCAATGACAAATGTTACAATAGACGACCTTAGATGGAATGAAGATGAATGGCAGAATAATCCAGCAAGCTGTAAAGTTAACATATCCCAAGTAGGAATTGACAATTCTGTTAGTTTACCTCATGAATTCACTCTTCATCAGAACTATCCAAATCCATTCAATCCAACCACAACATTGACTATTGAGCTGCCAAAAGATATTTTTATGTCACTAACTGTTTATGATATTCTCGGTAATGAAATATGTAAAATTGTTGAAAAAAATATGGAAGCGGGATATCATCAATTAGTTTGGAATGGTATAAATAACAGCGGCTATAATGTTCCCAGTGGTATCTATATAGCCAAAATGGAATCTAAAGACTTTACAAAAAGTATTAAGATGATACTGATGAGATAAACAACTCAGTATTCTTGTCAAATGTTACTCGAAAAAGCCTTGATTTCTTCCGGTCAGGGCTTTTTATTATGAAACGAAGTTACACAGAAAGAACACTGAGAGCATGGGGATTTTTATTGCTCATAGCTCAATGCTATCAACGGAATTCTACAGAGCAAGCGCTGTGGACACAGAGTGTTTTAACCTGAAATATTTATTAGCATTTTCGGGTTAATGGAACAAAATAGCTGCTGATTTACCTATAACAGACTGATAGTCAGAGAGATATTGGGAAAGTAGAATTGAGTGAGAAGAGTTTAAATGCCCGCCTTATTCGCGACACCTATCCAGAGGTACAAATTCTAATCTTTATACTAATCCCTTGTACAAAATATAGCTTCGTTTTTACTCGCCGGTGAATTATCCGGGTTAGAAATATTTTCTAAAAGGTTTCATAAAACAACGGCGGTGCCGCCACCTTATGCCGGTTGATATTAAATGCTTTCAGCAGCTGTTTTGCAGCCTGCTGCCAGGCGTCTTTATCCGGTGCGTGAATAATCGCCAGTGGTTCGCCTTTTTCAACGGAATCGCCGATTTTTTTCTCAATGATAAAACCCACTTCCGGTTTGATCTTATCCGTCAACGCCCGGCGGCCGGCGCCCAGTTCCAACGCCGACATACCGATAGTATAGGAATCAACGGCTTCGATAAAACCATTTTCGATAGAATCCACAGGCGCAATATAGGCGGCATTTTTATATTTCTCAGGGTTGATCACCATATCCACATCACCGCCCTGGTTTTTCACCATCATCAGGAATTTTTCCCAGGCTGAGCCGTTCTTCAATGCCTTTTCCAAAAGGCTTCTTGCACGATCGAAGGTCTTTTCAATTCCCGATAATACAACCATCCAGGCTGTCAGGTGCAGGGTTACTTCGATCAGATCCGCCGGGCCTCCGCCTTTCAGCACATCAATGGATTCCACCACTTCCAGCCAGTTGCCAACCGCTTTTCCCAGCGGCTGGTTCATATCCGTGATAACCGCTTTGACATTCAGGCCGAAGTGCTGCCCCACATTTTTCAACTGCTTTGCCAGTTTCTGACTCTGATTGTATTCCGGCAGAAAGGCGCCGTTCCCGGTTTTAACATCCAGTACCAGGCCGTCAATACCCTCGGCAATTTTTTTGCTCAGAATGGAGCCGCAGATCAGGGGAATCGATTTCACCGTCGAGGTAACATCGCGAAGAGCATACATTTTCCGGTCGGCAGGGACCACCTCTTTTGTCTGTCCGCCCATAGCCAAACCGTATTTTTCCACAAGCCGGATGAATTCCTTTTTCGACAGCATCGGGTTAAAATTCGGGATGCTTTCTAGTTTGTCAAGAGTCCCTCCGGAATGTCCCAAACTGCGGCCGGAAAGCATGGGCACAACACAACCAACCGCATTTGCCAGGGGCGCCAAAATCAGAGATACCTTATCGCCAACGCCGCCGGTGCTGTGCTTGTCCACTTTATAGGTTTTTACATGGGAAAGATCAATCGTCTCACCGGAGTTCAACATCACGTCCACAAGCGCAATGGTTTCCTGGTCAGTCATTCCCTGGAAATTAACGGCCATCAACCAGGCTGCCATCTGGTAATCCGGAATGCTGCCGTCCACATAACCACCGATGAATTCTCTGATCTCATCTGCGCTGTGTTCTTTGCCCATTTTTTTCTTTTCAATAAAATTGGTTGGTATCATGATTACTCCAAAGGTTTTTTATGTTCTCGTTTAAATAATTTTTTCAACCGGGAAAATTGTAAAGCACGGTGTTCCCAGGTTGCATAATACGTCAGGTAAACGCCGACGATTAACAAGAGAATATTGGGCGTCCACATGGCCCAGAAGGGCGGGATAATCAGCATATCGGCCAGTTCTTCTCCGCCTACCAGAAAAATGTAATACAAAAGAAAAAACAACAGGCTCAGCAATGCCGGCACGGCGATACCGCCCTTTTTCGTGATTACGCCCATTGGGGCGCCGATCAGAATGAAGATGATACAGGCCGTGGGGATGGAAAACTTTTTGTAAATCTCAACCTTATATTTGTTGACCTGTTTCCGGTAACTGGTTGCCAGGTTGAGTTCCCCCTTTATTCTGGAATAGACCGAATTCAAACGTCGATTTTGAAGCTTTGCCTGATCTCCGGAAAGCAGTTCTTCGTTTTCAGCCTTTTTCCGATCGATTAGCTTTTTAAGCTCTGCAAGATTGTAGGTGACCGTTGAGTCCAATTCACTTATAATCATTTTCCGAATTTTGGTATAGACCTTATCTTGCTCTTTTGCATATTTTTCCACGTTCTTGCGCATCATAGCTATGGTCATTTCCCGATCACCCCGCCGGGCGGTTTCCCTTCGCTCCAGCATCAGATTATCCACGGGAATGGCAATCCGGTGTTTCTGAAAGTCCGTTCGTCGGTAATCTTCCAGATTATTCAGATTCAGCTCATGGATTTCGCCGGAGTAAAGTGTAAACAGAACGGTGTTTCCGTCCACTTTCAAATATCCGCTGTCGGCATAGATGGTTGTCTGGACCGATTCGGAATCCTTGTTATAGATTATCAGGCTCTTCAGCTTTTCATCGTCCCGTTCCTTTACATAAATGGAGTAATCGGGAATGTCCTCCATAAAATACCCCGGTTCGATATTCAAACCCGGTCGTTTTCGGTAGATATCACCGGTCAGCAGGCGGGCCTTGTGATTGTACTCCGGCAAAATATAATTATGGAAATACATCATAAACAGGGAAATAAGCACTCCGAAGATGATGCCCGGTCCCAGAATCGTCAGGAAACTGATTCCGCTGGAGCGCATGGCCGTAATTTCATTATCCTCCGCCAGTCGCCCATAGGCCATCAACGCCGCTACCAGAACTGCCATAGGTACGGACATTGCGATGATCCACGCCAGATTCAGATATAAAAATTCAAGTACGACGGATAATTGGAGACCTTTGCCAAGAAGACGGTCAACGGATTTAAAAAGGAAATTCGACAGGAGGACAAAGGTTACCACGCTGATAGAGAACAGAAAGGGAAACAACAATTCACGGTAGATATACCGGGCCCCGATCCATGCGCCACAAAAAGAAAATATTTTCCGGACGAATCTCTTCACGATTCGAAATATACTCACATCAACCCTTTTTTCATAACCCCTAATGCGATGTTTTTAACCGGAAATTATCGAATTTAAGATGGTTCGGAAAAGGTTTTTGTTGTTTTTCAGTCTATAACGCCTTAAACTTTTTATTACAGAAAGGATCAATCGATTGAATAAACGACAAGTATTTGACTCTTTTTTATCAGCTTTCCTATTTCTTTTTGTTCTTTTCCTGTTTTTCCAATGCAGCAAACCGCAGACCGCCCCGGGACCGACTTTTACGATTCAAAACCAGCGGGTATTGGTACCCAACATAATATCCAATTATGTCTGTTCCCCGCGATTTGATCCCAACAGTCAAACCGTCATTTTCAACGCCCGACTGGACGGCGATTCCTGGGACGGCATTTATACCGTTCCGACCGATGGCGGCGACTATCGTAAAATTCTTGAAGCCAACGACGACCTCTACTTTCCCTCCTTTTCGCAGAACGGTGACAAAATTATCTATTGTCAGGGCTTTTCCCGCCAGATAATGGTTTATGACATTGCCGAAAACAGTTCCGAAAAACTTCCCATCTTCGGCAATACCCCGGTCCTTCTCGCCGATAACGAAACCGTTCTGTATTCCGGTGTCATCGACGCCAACTTGAAACTATACCATATTCCCAGTCGCCAGAGCAGAAATCTGACGGAATCTTATATCAGCGCGAACTTTGCTCCGGTTGTCCTGAGTGATAATATTCAGCTGCACTGGATCGAAAAAATGCGGAATGGAGTGTATAAATTAGTCGGCGGCGATATCGGCAGTAATTCCTCCAGGGCATTATGGCAAAGTCCACGGCCGCTTCGGGGATTAACGACCAGCCCCGGCGGTCAATGGAACCTGATCAACTTCAGTGACGGCACGCTGTTGGCAATCAATTCGAAAGATACCAGTATCGCTACAGTATCCGTCCAAGATGACGATCCGAAGCAGAAACAAACGCCTCTTATCTCTTTACCCGACTGGTCAATATCGGGCAATAAGGTGGTTTACACCTCGGTCCTACCGGAAAAGTATTCAACGACTAATCCATTCTTTAAAAACGGACACTTCCAGGCCGATCTTGTCATCGCCGATATTAGATGGGATAAAATCAGTAACGCTGATATTATTCGGTCGCTGCAACCTCAGCCGGTTATTCTTTTTTCTGAAAAACCACCGGAAAAGAGTCAAATGTCCACCGAAAAACGTAATAATCCCCCGAAAATCCTTTCGACACCGCCGACGACAGCCATTGCCGGCGAAATGCTGGTCTATCGTATCAGTGCGGTTGACATTGATCTTTTCGATGACCTGGTCTACCGAAAACTCATCGGCCCTCCTGAATCAGAGGTACTGAGCAAAACAGGCATATTGTACTGGATAGCAGGAGAACCGGGTGATTATCGGTTTACAGTGGAGGTTTCCGACGGAATTACAAACGATCGTCAGAGTTTCGGCGTCACCGTTCTTCCGAATCCCGATTGGGACACGATTCCCTATGTGTCAGATTCAAAACCGGGGACCGGCAACGAATATTTAGCCGGTTTCCGCTTTGTCGATTCCAATGATGACGGATTTTTAACCCCGGGTGAAAGCGCCGGGCTGTTAATCGATTTGAAAACCCGGGATACTATCCGGAATAACGTATCTTTACAGTTATTGATTTCGACGAGCGCCGGGGAAATTGAAATAGACCGCAACCATGTCTTCCCAACGTGCATCCCTGATCGCTGGAGTCGCAAAATCATTCCGATTAAAGGGCTCGACAATCTTCAGAACCGGCCGATCATTATTCGCGGCCTTCTCCAGGATTCTATCGGCATTCGGTTTTTACCGGCCAGCCTGATTATTTCTGCAAAAAACCCGGTACTTTCCGGAAATTAGGCATATATCACATCCATTTTGAAACTTTTCCTATTTTTAGATGTCAAATAGATAGGAATTACTTGACGGCCATTAAAATGGACTGTATATTCAATCGGATAAAGAGGAATAAACTATGAAAACAATACCCTTAAAAATTCTCCTTGTCTCCGCAGGAATATTTATTTTGTCCGGTTGCTATACACAATTGTCTGAACCGATATCAAGGACTGAATATTTCTCCGAACCCGACACAGTCTACGAATATCAGGAATACGATCTGTCGGACTATAACGAAGGATACCGCGATGGTTTTCGCGATTTCGCCAATCAGTACCTCTGGTACGGTTACAATCCTAACAGTTTTCTCTATTATAGCTATCATCCCTACTGGGATTCACCATGGAGTTATCGTCATTCCGCCTATTTGGGCTATTATGATCCCTTTTACTATGACCCCTTCTGGGATTGGGGCTATTACGGATATTATTCTCCCTATTATTACAGGCACCGTTATTATCACCGGTATCCCTATTATTATGGCGTTTACTTTAGCGGGAGAAAAGTATCCGAAGGCCGGGAACAGCTGACGGCCGATCGTCAGCCAATATCCGGATCCGGCGCTGCCGCCCGGGCAAATCGAACTTCGGTCGACAATACGAGCGCCTACAATAATCCCATGAACCTGCAGATGACCAGCGGCGGGAGCTCGAGTTCAGGCGCTTCAAACAGCTCTGCCTCCCCCACCAAATCTTTCCCCGAGGGTGTCAGCAAGCCGAATATCAGCAGTAAAGAGATTCAGACAATCGATAAAAAACCGCGAAAGTCATCCGCTGAAACCATTCCGGGATTTCAAAACACACTGACCCGCCCCAGCCATCCCGAGGTAAAACCGATCCGGGGGTCTTCAAAATACCAGCCTTCGACGGAAACTAAGAGAACTATTCCGTCGAAAAGAAGCTCAGGCTCCCGCAGAATCTATAAGCCCAGGACACCGGCAAAGTCTTCCACTTCGGAAGCGAAATCCGTATCGCGACCATCATCGCGATCCGGTTCATCCTCAAAATCATCCTACAGTGCCCCGAGCCGCAAATCAAGTAATTCGTCATCTTCATCAAGCCGCTCCTCTGTTCGCAGCTCATCAAGTCGGCGCAGCTCCGGCAGCAGTTCAAGATCTTCGTCATCCCGATCGAGTTCATCGAGGAAATCTTCTTCCAGAAGTTCATCAAAGAAAAAATGATAATCGGAGTCAAAGTACATGAGTCACATTCGAAACATAGTTACTACCTTTATACTCGGCATCATCTTATCAAATTTGGTATTTGGACAATTTTTTAATGAAGGCATGAGTTCCGAGGCTTTGCGCCCGTTTATTACGCCCGGCGGGTTCGGCGCAGCGGCGTTTAATCTGCAAAATAACGCCTTGCTTGCCCGGGATATTTCATCCACTCAGTTCAATCCCGCTTTTCTGATTACTATTGACCGACCGAAAGCCAGTCTGGGTGGAAACTATCTGACCGGCACTTATGAAAATTCACTGATGGGCAGCAATGCAAAAGTGGCATCGGAAGCTACGAAGATGACTACCGATTATTTTGGTTTCGCTTACCCGGTTCCCGTTTACCAGGGCGCCATGGTTTTAGCCTTCAGTTACGAACCGTCAGCCTA
>QNCV01000011.1 GCA_003645845.1 Fidelibacterota bacterium
ATACAGTTGGGTGAACATCCCAGAAATATCCAGCGTAAGCTGTTAAATTTTATATCACCCAGCAGTCGCCCAAAAGAAAAAAAACAGGAATAATTGAATCGAGGATTGATTGGATAAGAAAAAAGACGAGGAAGAAGAATTAGAGCAACCGTCATCGCCGTTCTGGATGACAACTTATTCGGATATGGTCACATTACTGCTGACTTTTTTCGTTCTAATGATTTCTTTTTCGAATTTGGATGAAGTTAAATTTGCCATGGCGGCAAACTCATTAAAAGGTGCGCTGGGTGTTATGAGACGCTATCCGTCAGTGCGGAACAATCTGGGGATAGACAATAACGTGAGAGAACAACAGGGGGTTTACGATAGTGTCCGTGAAATCGAGAAGAAAGCTCAGGAATTGGGTATCGAAAACGATCTCAATGTCGAGTTCACCGAAACGGGGCTGCTCATTCAACTGGGGAACAATATATTGTTTGATTCCGGGAGCGATAAACTGAAGCCGAAAGCCGCCCTTATTCTGGACGTTGTCGGCAAAACAATCCGGAATAACGCTTCGGAAGTACTGGTCAGCGGGCATACGGACAATGTTCCGATTAACACTCCGAGATTTCCTTCGAATTGGGAACTTTCTTCTGCCAGATCACTCTCAGTCGTTAAATATCTAATTGATAAGTGCCAGGTTCCGCCTAGAATTCTGGGAGCGGTAGGCTACTCTGAATACCGTCCTCTGGTGCCCAACGACACTCCCGATCATCGTCATAAAAATCGACGGGTAGAATTTCTTGTCACCTGGCGTAAGCCGGCAATTTGAAATTGTAAGAATAAAAATCTTTTAACGGAAAAAATAGATAGAGCGGGAAATAATTTCCGGTTGTCTTTGTATATCAATTCTCTGTTTCTATCCTTACAATCAATATTTTATTCATCGTACCGAGATCAGATTTCATTATCCCGGTCCCAATTTCTCTGAAATACAACAGTGTGTTCAGGGAATATCTCGTCGGTAATCGTTTAAAATGGGAGATAATACATTTCAGATAGTTTTAAAGATGCGCTCAATATTTTCCGGAATATCTCGATTTACACGGTTCAATGTATTACAAGGGCTTTATGTGGCATGAATTTTGAGAAATTCCCCGTGAAATCGTCTGGTATTTTATTCAGAAGGACAATAGAGAATGTTTGGGAGAAAGAAAAAAACAGAACCGGAAGCAGACAGTGCGATACCGTCTCGTGAAACGGAACCTGAAAAAAGCGGTAAAACATCCTCAAAACAGGCTGGGCAAGAGTCGAATAATGTTCCTGAAAAAAAGGCCTTAAAAGATAACCCAAAAACACTTTCTAAGCCTATTAAAATTACAGGGATCGTACTTGCCGTTATTCTCATTAGCCTGGTAGCATTCTTTATTACCAAGAAAATTATTTTACCCCGATATCAGCATTATAAAGCCCAAAAAGAACTGATCGGAAGCAGAGAATCCTCAAAAGTGGAGGGGGAAGCTGACGGTTCTTTGGTAAACCGGGAATCAGAAAGAGAAAATGAAGTCTCTGACAAGCCTGAATCAGATCGATCAAACTCAAAACAACTTTCACTAGCCTCTGTTATCATTATTACTTCGCTAACGGTACTGATTGCCAGTTTGGCAACATTTTTTATTACTAAATCATTTCTCTTTTCAAAAAAAGTATCGGATGATGAAAAAGATAACCCGGAGCAGAAAGAAACACCGATAGCTGTTAAAGTTTTAGCAATTGCTCTGATGGTTGTCATCATCGGTGCGGCCGCCTTCTTTACTACCAAAGTCGTACTTTTGCCGCGATATCAGCGGTATAAAATTGAAAAGGAACTTTTAAAGAAAAATAATGAAGAGAAGAAATTGAAAAAGAAACCGAATCGGGAAATGGGGCAGATTTTTGAAATCAAAGATCTGACGGTCAATACTTTCGGTTCCGGGGGCCGGCGCTTTGTTGTAGCCGAATTTGCCGTTGAAACTCACTCGAAGGAGACCTATAACGAGTTGGGGGTACGGGCGCCACAAATTCGCGATATGATTATAAGTTATTTGAGACATTACACGGCCGACCAAATCCTGTCTCTCTCTTTTCAGGAAAATTCCCGATCTGAATTGACAAAAAATATCAATGCACTATTGCATAGCGGGCCCATTGACAGCCTGTATTACAGCACTCTTGTTATCCAATAAACAGAAAGTAACTGATAGATGGCAAAAGTATTATCCCAGGAAGAAATTGATGCTCTGCTGACGAGTGTGTCGGCGGGCGAAAAATCATCTTCGGAAGTCGACTCCAAATACGATAAAGTATCCCTTTATGATTTCAAACATCCCAATCTGATATCCAAAGAGCAGTTGCGTATTCTTGAGAATATTCACGAGGGCTTTGTTCGCAATTTGGGAGTTTTCTTGTCAGCCCAATTACGCATGATCGTTGATATGAAATTATTGGCGGTTGACCAGATTATGTATTCGGAATTTGTGATGTCAATTGCTTCACCAGCTGCAACATATGTGGGAAATATCAAGTCACCCCATTCTCAATTTGTCATGGAAATCAGCCCCCAGCTTGTTGTCTTTATTGTGGAAAGGTTGTTCGGAGGACAGGGTAGTTTTAAACCCATCACCAGGCCGATTTCAGTGATAGAACGAAAAATAATGAACCGGGTGATTGAACGAATTTCCCAGGAAATTTCAAAAAACTGGTCAACAATCAGCAACGTAGAGTGCGAGTTTACTCGTTTTGAAAGCAATCCGGAGTTTGTCCAGATTGTTCCTGCCTCCGAACCGGTGGTGGTTGTGTCGATGGAAATCAAGGTGCGCGGAAATGCTACAATGTTGAATTTATGCTATCCATATATGTGGGTTTCCAATATTCTATCGAGTCCCGATGTTCAAAAAACCATTATGTTCGGCAGCATGGAAGCCTCTGAGAAGGAACGTGAAATTATCGAATCGAGTCTGAATTTAACTAAAGCGGACCTCGTCGCAATACTGGGGAAAAGTATTATTTCAATTAGGGATATTATCGAACTGAAGAAGGGGGATGTCATTCTGCTGAACCCAAAGATAAATTCAAGTATTCCGATACTTATTCAAAATCATTACAAGTTTGATGGGATTATCGGTAATCGGAATTCCCACTATGCAGTGCGAATTCAGTCTGTAAATGAAGGAGAAACGATTGATGAATATTGATGAGATGAAACGCCGTATTGAAGAAAACAAGGAAAAATATCTGAGTATCATCAGAGATGCATTAAATAATCAGTTTGGCAAAGAATTCGGCATATCCAGCAGTAAGATTGAACCGGTTAGGACGCAAAATGAAGTCGGAAGTATTGAAGGACCCGTTGTGGCTTTACAGCTACAGACCACCACCGGAGTCGATAACCAGCATCTCTTTCTGTTTGATCCAAAGTTAGTATTACAGATTGTTGCCTGGTTGATTGAAGAAGAAGTGGATGAAACGATTACCGATGAACATCTGGATGGTTTAAAAGAACTTGTTAATCAGATTATGGGGCAATTGCAGAGCACCTTGTCGGGTGATTCAGTTTCACTTGCGTTCGAAATAAAGGACCCTGTCTTCAAAGAAGCCCCAGACTCCGACCTCTTTAGGGACATATCTGGCCAGGTCATGAAAACCACATATACGATTTCCGCGGAGGGTCTTGAATATTCCGTTTATCATTATTTATGGATGGAAACGGAAGATTTTCAGAGTGATTCCGCTGATCAGGATAATGAGATTTATCCGGCTGATTTTCAGACATTCAATACTGCTTCTGTCAGCTCTGACAAACCCAGAAATATCGAAATGTTGATGGACGTACAACTTGAAATTTATGTCGAGTTGGGACGAAAGTCTATGTTTATAAAGGATATATTAAAACTAAGCAAAGGCGCAGTTGTAGAGTTGGAAAAAGCTGCCGGTGAACCTCTGGGAGTGTTTGTAAATGGTCGAAAATTTGCCGAAGGCGAGGTTGTGGTAGTCGATGATCAATTTGGCGTCAGAATTACACAATTGATTGGTCCGCAGGAACGTATTAAGAGTTTAGTATGATTGGAAGAACGATGTACAATGCCTTTAAACCAAAACAGAATTCCAAAGGACTTGCAATGGTTTTCATGACGATAGCCATTGTTGGAATGGTGCTGATGGCAACGAATTCGTATCAGGAATCATCGCTAAAAAGTAACAATAGCGCTTCTACTGACTCTACCCTGGCAAGTTCAATAAACCAGCAGCGATCTTCCTATTCGATCTATGCAATCCGGACCGTAATCATCACGGTTTGTATTGTAGTGATTCTGTTTGTCATTGCAAATATTTACCGTCGTCAGAAACGATCTGATCTGCCGAATACATTCGATCTGAAGGTGTTGGGGCGAAAATATGTTTCAGCCAAACATTATTTGCTGCTTTTGAAGTTTAAAAAACGTCTGTTACTGGTTGGTGTCACCGATTCCTCGTTTGAGTTGCTTTGCGAGATTGATGATCAGGATGAATCGGACGATGAAGTTATGTTGAGAACCGATTCCTTTTCGGACCTGGTGCGGAAATACTCGCGCCGCAGGAAAACATCATTAGAAAATCCCGATAAGGAATAATATATCGATGCGAACTTCCATTAAAATAATAATAGTCCTGATTATTTTATTCATTCCGCTGGTGGTATCTGCACAGACTTCCCTGCCGAAGATATCTCTGGGGGTTGAAAATTCAGACAGCCCGTCAGACTTTGTTCAGACCATACAGATTGTTTTTTTGTTGACGGTTTTATCTCTGGCGCCCTCCATTCTTATTATGATGACTTCATTTACGCGTATAGTAATTATTTTTCATTTTCTGCGTTCAGCTCTGGCGACCCAAACAGTTCCATCCAATCAGATCTTGGCAAGTCTGGCGCTGTTTTTAACCTTTTTTATTATGAAGCCGGTGTTCAGTGAGGTCAACGAAAAGGCTTTACAGCCGTATTTGAATGAGGATATTTCTCAAACGGTGGCATTGAAAAATGCCGTCACTCCGCTTAAAACTTTTATGCTCAATCAGACAAAAGAGAGTGAACTCAGTATGTTTGTGGATTTATCCGGAGCGCCTGCGGTTCAGAGTCCTTCCGATTTACCGATTACAACCGTCATTCCCGCTTTTATTATCAGTGAGATAAAAACGGCGTTCCAGATCGGTTTCTTAATCTATCTACCCATGTTGTTGATTGATATTATTGTTGCCAGTACCCTGTTGTCAATGGGCATGATGATGTTACCTCCCATTATGATATCGATGCCTTTCAAGCTCTTACTCTTTGTGCTGGTTGACGGGTGGAATCTGGTTGTTGAATCTATTGTGAAAGGATTTGCCTAAAATGACACCGGATTACGTATTATTCATTGGAAAAAAAACTCTTTTGACGGCGATTTATGTTTTACTGCCGATACTTGGGAGTGGATTGGCTATCGGGCTGATTGTCGCGATTTTTCAGGCAATTACTCAAATTCATGAAATGACCCTGACCTTTATCCCGAAGATGGCGGTAATGGCGCTGGTTATTCTGCTGTTGATGCCGTGGTTTCTGGATGTTATCCTGACTTACACGCAGGATATTTTTAATCAAATAATATTGATTTCAAGGTAACTATGTTTGACCTTATTGACTATATTCAAACCTACCTGCCGATGTTTTTAATGATATTCTTTCGGCTTCTTGCTATTATTATGACGATGCCTGTTTTTGGTTATCAGACCGTATCAAGGGTCGTTCGTTTAATGCTGGCGGTGGTTTTGACAATTGTTGTCTTTATGGTTCATCCTAAGGTCATTATAGAAACCGGTTCTTTATTTGAAATGAGTTTTCTCATTTTGCGTGAAATCCTGATCGGGATGATTCTGGGATTCGGAGCCCGCCTAATTTTCGAAGGTATCACGATGGCGGGTAGTTTTATCGGTCGTCAGACAGGGCTGGCAATTGCCAATATTATAGATCCTACCAGCCAGGAGCAGGTTCCGATTATTAGCCAGTTCTGGTTGATGTTGATGATTGTGTATTTTTTTACCGTTAACGGGCATCAATTTTTAATCAATATTCTGATGAAAAATATGTCTGTCATTCCGATTGGCGGCGGTCATTTTTCAGCGGCTCTGGGACAGACCTTAGTTGAAGGAGGTTCACAGGCGTTTATCATTGCAATTCAGTTGGCGGCGCCGGTTATTGGTCTGTTGCTTATTGTCGATACCGCTCTGGCGCTTGTGGCCAGGGTCATGCCGCAAGTGAATATTTTCATTGTTTCGCTGCCGTTGAAATTGGGGGTAGGCATATTTGGTGTCATCAGCTCGCTGAATATTTTTCAGATGCTGTATTACTCTTTTTTTGAACGATTGACGATTTTTATGGGGAGCATTATCAGAGGTTTTAGCGGAAGTTAGTATGGCAGAAAAACCCCTACAGGATAGAACTGAAAAAGCGACCTCCCGGCGTCGAGAGAGAGCAAGGGAGGAGGGCAACGTTGCCCGCAGCCAGGATTTGAATTCTGTTACTGTTTTATTTGCGGGCGTCATAGCCTTGCGGTTCTTAATGCCCCAACTTGCCTCAAAAATAACTGGTTTTATTCGTTATGTATATGGCAATTTTACTGCTGTCAGCATTACTCCGGGAAGCCTACAGGTGCAATCCCTGGCCGTTGTTCAATATTTTATTCCAATATTAGCATTGATACTTTTGATTATCATGTTCTCCGGATTGGGCATTAATATTGTTCAGACAGGATTTATTTTATCGGCCAAGGCGTTGACACCGAAGCTTGAGAAACTCAATCCCCTGGAAGGGGTGAAACAACTCTTTTCTCTGCGTTCAGTTGTTGAGTTGATTAAGGGTGTTTTAAAGATGGTTATCGTTGGTATTTACGGTTTTGTCATTATTAAAAAGCACCTCGTCGAATTTTTGGTTCTTTCCAATACAACTATTGCAGGAATTGTGACATTTATTGCAGGGGTTATGTTTGAGATCTTTGTTAAAATCGGCTTTTTAATGATTATTCTTGGTATCGCCGATTATTTCTACCAGCGCTGGAATTATGAAAAGAACCTCAAAATGACCAAGCAGGAAGTCAAAGATGAAATGAAAGAACAGGAAAATCCGGAGATCAAAGGGCGAATTAAAAGTGCTCAGCGCCAGCTTGCCCGACGGAGAATGATGGCGGCTGTACCGACGGCAACGGTGGTGGTAACCAATCCGACTCATATTGCCGTTGCCCTGAAATATGAGTTTAAAAATAAGACGGATGCGCCGGAAGTTGTTGCCAAAGGACAACGTAAAGTCGCTGAACGCATAAAGGAAATTGCACGGGAAAATGGGGTTCCCGTTATTGAAAACAAGCCCTTGGCCCGGACGCTGTTTGAGTCGCTTGAAATCGGAATGCAGATTCCGGCTGTTTTTTACCAGGCTGTCGCAGAGATTTTGGCGCAGGTTTATAAAATGAAACGCGGTTTAGATTCCGCCGGAGCGCAGGTTTAATCTATGGTAAATCAAATCGATCAGCAAAGAAATTTCAATTTGGCAAAGTCAAATTATATTTTTATTGCGATGGCCATAGTGATGATTCTCGGTGTAATGATTATTCCGATTCCCACCTTTTTAATGGATGTGTTGCTGGTGATGAATATTACCGGCGCTCTGGTTATGCTTTTTGTTGCACTGTATATTCTTCGTCCGTTGGAATTTTCAGTTTTTCCGGGATTACTGCTGATTGTCACACTGTTCCGCCTTTCACTAAATGTCGGTACTACCCGTTTGATTTTAAGTCAGGGTTATGCCGGCGAGGTTATTAAAAGTTTTGGCAGCTTTGTGGTACAGGGTAATTATGTTGTCGGGGCGGTGATTTTTCTCATTCTGGTATCGATCAATTTTATTGTTATTACCAAGGGGGCTACCCGTATTGCCGAAGTGACGGCGCGTTTTACCCTGGACGCAATGCCCGGAAAACAGATGTCCATTGACGCTGATCTGAATGCCGGGTTAATTGATGACAATCAGGCCCGAGAACGGCGTGAACTTATTGCAAAAGAGGCGGATTTTTATGGCGCGATGGACGGTGCGGCAAAATTTGTCCGGGGCGATGCTATCGCGGGATTGTTGATTACATCTATCAATATTATTGGTGGTCTGGCCATTGGTGTATTGCAGCGGGGATTATCTTTTGGTGACGCCGCTTCAACCTATATGCTATTGACCATTGGTGATGGTCTGGTATCCCAGATTCCGGCGTTGGTTATATCTACGGCTTCGGGTATTATTATTACCCGCGCGGCTTCCGGTTCAAGCCTTGGTGATGATATTGCCAACCAGGTCAGCAGCCAGCCACGGGCTATATTTGTCACTTCCGGTGTTTTGGTTCTGCTGGGATTTGTTCCGGGATTACCTTTCATTCCTTTCATGATAATGGCTGGCGTCATGGCTTTCGGTGGTCATTTTGTGAACAAAGAAAAGCAACGATTGGCATTGGAGGAGGCGACTGCCGAAGAGGAAACAAAGGAGGAGGTTCAGGAGGAGAAAATTGAAAATTTTCTTCACCCCGATGATTTTGAAATTGAGATTGGCTATGGATTGATTCCGCTGGTGGACAGTAAACAGGGGGGCAACCTTTTAGGTCGTATTACTACTATTCGAAAGAGCTTGGCAATGGAGTTGGGAATGGTTGTGCCACCAATTCGTATCCGTGATAATATTCAGCTTAAATCCGATGAATACATATTTAAAATTCATGGCATTATGGCGGCTAAAGGGAATGTTATGATTGATCACTTTCTGGTAATCAATCCCGATGATCGGATTGATCTTGAGGGTGTGAAAACAATTGAGCCAACTTTTGGATTGCCGGCAATCTGGATATCGGCCAGAGAAAAGGAAAAGGCGGAAGTGGCCGGATATACCGTAGTGGAACCGCCGGCAATTGTCGCTACTCATCTTATGGAAGTATTAAAAGCCAATTCCTATAAGCTACTCGATCGGCAGGAGACAAAACGAATGATAGATCATTTAAAAGAGTCTCATCCGGCGGTTGTCGAAGGTGTTATTCCCGATCTGATAGGGATTGGCGTTGTAAATCAGGTATTAAAAAACCTGTTAAAGGAAAATATTCCCATTCGAAATCTTGTAACAATTCTTGAAACCCTGGCCGATTATGCTCCTTTCAGTAAAGATCCGGATGTCTTGACGGAATATGTCCGTTCTGCCTTGGCGGAAACCATTACTGATATGGTCAAATCGGAAAATGACCCGCTACCGATTGCTACCCTTGAACCTCGTTTGGAGGATAAAATTGCCGAGGCTGTTAAAAGTGGGAACGGTAAATTGAGAAACCTTGGTTTTTCACCGATAGAGGTCAATAAACTGTTTGATTCTATCAATAATGTCACCGAACAGATGGTTGCCGCCGGAGCGCAGCCGATTCTACTGGTTTCCCCTCACATTCGCCGTCATTTCCGGAATTTTGTCGAACCGGTTTTACCCAATGTATTAATTTTATCATATACAGAATTGACTCCGAATACAAACTTGAAATCTTTAGGAATGGTGAGGTACCCAAGTGAGACATAAACATTTTTTTGGTACGAGTGTACAGGATGCTTTGCAAAGGGCTCGTTATAAAATGGGCACGGATGTTTTTCTGATTGAAACCAAACCCTTAACTATTTCCGGTAGTGATAAAACCGGATTGATTCAGATTACGGTGGGTATTCCGGAAGCGGAACGGAGAGTCTTCCCGAAAAACCGTCAGAGATCGTCTGGCTCAGTAGCAACAAAGAATTTTTCGGAATATCTGGATCAATTTGGTAAAGGTTTATATTCTCCGGAGATTAACCGAAAACGGAATGGCGCCCGGCGTTCACTAAAAACCGATCATCAGAAGAAAATGAAAAACATACATGAGAATAATGATGTTATAACCATGTTATTAAATGCGGGAATTTTTCCGGAGCATGCCAAGATAATTCAAGATAAAGTGAGCAGTGACTCTCAACAGGATGCATCGGTCATTGACAAGCTGGAAAATATCTTCCGTAGTATGTTTGATTCCGGAGTATCCCGGGAATTTTTAAAGAAAGATTCCCAGCGAATTATTGCTTTGATTGGTCCGACTGGTGTTGGTAAAACCTCTGTTATCATGAAAATGGCAGCCAATAAACATTTTTTCCGGGATAAAAAAACAGCAATAATCTCAGCAGATGTATATCGGATTGCGGGGGCCGAATCACTACGTGCATTTTCGGATTTGGTGGGTGTTAAATTTCTTGAACTTAGACATTCCGATGAGTTGCCCGCGAAGATTGATGCGCTAAAGGAATACGAAGTTATTTTAATTGATACTCCCGGGCGAAGTCCGCTTTTTCCGAATTATTTCAATGAGCTGCAGAATTATTTCGTCAATGATCCCAGAATTGAAAAACTGGTTGTGTTATCTGCAACCGCAGATATTGAGGATATTTTTCTATCATCAGCATTATATACCCTTCTTGATCCCGTCGGTCTGGTAGTTACCAAACTGGATGAAACTTCAAGAGTGGGAAAACTCGTTTCCATGCAAAATGGTATCGGTCTGCCGATTTTGTTCATTAGCGATGGACAATCAATACCACTTGATTTAACACCGGTTAACGGTTATTATCTCTGGAAAAAAGTCAGTTCTCTCTTTTAGATAACAGGAAAAACATGAATAAAACGTCGAACAAATTGTTTAGTCTCACAACACTTAAAGTAGAACGCAATCTGCCTGAAATCATTGTCGTTACCAGTGGTAAAGGGGGGGTCGGGAAAACCTTTTTCAGTGTAAATCTGGCTGTAACATTCAGTCGGTTCAAAAAGAAAATATTGTTGATAGATGCCGATATCCATCTGGGAAACGTTGATCTGTTCCTGGGTTTGCGAACAAAATACTCAATTGCCGATGTTATTTCCGGAGAAAAGAATTTAAGCGATGTGATCATTAAAGGGCCGGGGGGAATCGATATATTGCCGGCATCATCGGCTGTGAAGGATCTTCTTGATGAAGAGGATGCAGCTCTGCAACGTTTGCACCAGGCCTTTTCCAAATTTGAACATGAATACGATAAAGTTGTTGTCGACACCGGCGCCGGTATTTCTAAAAATGTCATGTCTTTTGTGCTCGGCGCCGATAAGATATTCCTGGTTGTTACACCGGATCCGGCGTCCATTGCCGATGCTTACGGCATGATAAAGATCATTCTGCAAAACCAGGAATATGCCCCAATTCTGGTTATGGCCAATATGGTTAAAAATGAAGCTGAAGGTGAATCACTGTATAGTAAAATGAATTTAATGGTTCAGCGCTTCCTGAATTCGCAGATATATTTCGGTGGCTATATGTTGAAAGATCCGCTGGTTGCCGATTCTATCAAAATGCAAAAGCCGCTGGTTATTAGTCATCCCTATTCAGCTCCGAATAATTTAATTCGAATGGCTCTTCGTCGGATTATAGGAGCTCAGGGGAAGGATAGTAGTCAACGAAAAGGCTTTTTCAATCGCGTTATTGAAAACCGCAACCTTTCAGTATGAGTGGGAAATGATCAAGATTATTACACGCTTTGCTCTTGTAGTCGCTTTATTATCTTTTGTGTTTTGTACTCTGAAAAACATTTCAATTTTCACCAGTCTTTATCGTGCTGTGATTGTGTTTATTGGTGTGCAGTTTATCTTTTTCCTGGGAGCCAGCTTTATCAGGTTTATGATTCCGTTGATTACTCCCAGTATGGATGTAAAGGATAAGGAAAATGATTGAGACCCTTAAGAAAAAGCAAACCAACGAGGAAATTGTTAAGGAATATACCAAGGTCAGGAGTCCGGAGCTAAAAGAACAGGCAATTCAGGCCTATCTGCCTCTCGTGAGATATATAATTGGTCGGATGAATATTCCGGAGAATGGTTTGTTAACAAAAGAAGACCTCTATCAATTTGGGATTGTTGGTCTGATTGAGGCTCTGGAACGTTACCAGCCGGAACATGGTACCACATTTAAGACGTTTGCATATAAGCGAATCTATGGTGAAATCGTCGATACTATTCGGAGAAACGGAATTTTAAACCGTGACCAGGCGAAAAACGTCAATCGGCTTGTGTCGGCTGTGGAGACGCTGCAACATCGCCTGGGGCGTGATCCTTCAGTTCAGGAAGTTTGCCGGGAGGCTAAAATGTCTGAACAGGAATATTTTGAAATTGAAATGTTAAACAAGTTGAATTTCACACTCTCGCTCGATGAGAGGGTTTCTGAAACCGGTGAGGGATCGCAATTGCGGAGAGATATGATTTCTGACGACTCCCAGCAAAGTCCTGAAGAAAGACTCGATCGTGAAAGCATGAAAAACAATCTGAAATACAAAATTTCCCGATTACCGGAGAAACAACGTTTGATCCTGGCGCTTTATTATTATGAGGAGCTTACCCTGATGGATATTGGCCAGGTGTTGAATTTGAGCGAATCCAGAGTATCACAGATACTGAAAGAGACTCTGATAGAGCTTCGCCGAAGTATAAATTATCAGTAGGGGTAATCAAATGGATATCAATACAGAGTCATTGAACATACAGGGGCCTTACCGTGTTCATCAATCCCGTCGGTTGAATGAAGAGCGCCGTCGTCGGCAACAAAACGAGACGAATGACGATGAAAAGAAAAAACGTACTGAAGATGTTGTGGATATGAGTAAACCGGAAGCAGCCGAGTCTGATTCTGTTAACCCTAATTCAGAATCGCGAGATAATACATCGGATTCAGAGCGACATACCATTAATATTCTTGTTAAGTAAAATGAATAGAGACCATTTGAAAATAATTTTTATTTTTATCATACTGCTTGGTAGTAGTTTGGGAATTTCACGAGAACTGTATCCAAACAGAATTTTTGTCAACACGCGAGAATTCCGCGAATTTAGACGAATCTATATCCAGATGCCCCGTTCAGATCAAAGGCAAGATATTGTCCAGCCAATAGCGCAGTTTGACCAAATGGGTCGGTTTTCAATTATGATAAACATTGGGGATACAGCAAAATATCTTGGCTCAAAGAAAATAAAAGATCCGGGTTCTCATCCAATTGAAATGAGCATTTCCTTTAGGGATTCGACGGGCCTGTTGTTAACCGGAGTGACCGACAAATTTTATACGGTGAATACTTATTATTCCTTTGGCAGTCATCGTTATATTTTTGATATCTTTTGGAAAAAACCGGTTGAAACCGCGTTCCGGGAAAAAAGTCTGTCCGGGGATTATCCCGGTTTCAGTCAAATGAAGATGGTCGATGTGAATCCACGTCAAAGCGGTAACGCTGTACAAAATGGAGTAAAACGTTTTTTTTCAAGTAATTCACGAATTTGGGTATCTGTACTGTTGGCCTTTGGATTCTTTAGTATTATGGCGGTTATCATTTTATTGGTGATGCTACGCAGAAGCAGGTATTCCTTAGAAACTCAAGAAAAGAATTCTAATGCTGTAAAAAGTGATGTTCGGCAAAAACCGGTAAATGCTAAGTCGAAGGAAGATGAGATCTGGGAATTAGCAGATAAAAAAGGACTGAGCTACGATGAGGCCGCCATTGTTGTAAATATATCGAGAGAGGAAGATAATGGCAAAATCGATCAATAAAGATGAACAGGTATTTTATATTAACTACGGTCTGGAAGATTTTCTTAGCCGTCTGACAAGGGGTATGACCTTAACAGGACGAGTTGTTGAGGTATTGGGAAATAATCGTTATATCCTGCGTATTTGGGGGTATAATCTATTGACGGAGTCCACCAAAAAATTTAAAAGAAGTGATGAGGTTCAATTCGATGTTCGGCAATTGAAGCCACGTTTGGTTCTGGATTTTTCCCGAACCCGTAATCATACCGGTCGTCACTATCCGGGAAACATGGATTTTTTCATATAAACGATTAATAGAGTGAAAAAAGGTTTGAAGAATACAAACGAACTTTTCAGAAATATTTATTCGGCAATAAACCAGAAGCACCCGGTCAGTACTTCCCGAGTGAAAGATTACATAACCACCATTACTCTGCTGGATACGATTTCCGACCCGATCTTTATTTTAAACGCCGAAGGCATAATTGAATATATCAACCGAAATGCCTATAAGCTATTTTCGACTAGCTTCGATTCCCTGGTAGGAAAATCCTTTAAAGACTTAATTGTATCCGACAGTATCGAGACTGAAAACCCTGACGTACTTTCCAAAGAAACATTTTTTGACGATTTGTTGGCAAGTTCGCTTCTTGATATTACGATCGAAATGATGTTCAATAAGATAAGAATACCGGTTCTGATTAACAGTAATCCGGTATATGCACCCACCGGAGAACTGGAATTTATCGTTGTTACAACGGTGGATTTGTCGCGCCGTGAATCTCATCTGAAAGAATGCCAACAGAATCATGCCGAGTCCATTTATTACAACCGTATGCGAACAATTGGTGAACTGGGTGTCAGTGTCATACATGAGTTGAGTCAGCCTCTCTTATCCCTGAATCTCCTTTTGGATATGTTAAAAAACCAGATCGGCCCGGACTCTAAACAGGGTTCGGCAGTTCTCTATATTGAACAAATGCAAGCTCTGGTAAATAAAATTTCCAAAACGGTTGAATATATCCGCTCTTTTGCCAATAAATCGGAATCGGCCGGTTTCGAGTTAATTAATCTCCAATCAACGATTGAAAATCTGCGTCAGTATATATTTTATGATCTTCAGGAAAATAATATAGACTTTGACATTCAGCTGGATGATGACAATCTTCTCGTTTATGCAAATCCATTAATGCTGGAGCAGGCAATTGTTAATTTGTTGAAAAATTCCATTGAATCCTTACGGGAAAATCATCCAAACAAGACTGATATACCCGGAATAAGTGTTCGTGTAAAATCGGTCAGAAATGTATGGATCGAAATAATTGTCGATGATAACGGACCCGGTATCCTGCCTGAGATCGAGAAGAAAATATTCACTCCTTTTTTTTCAACAAAATCGGATCCAACCAACACGGGAGTCGGATTAACGATATCAAAAGGAATTATTACCTCTTTCGGAGGTGATATAACCTTACAGCAAAAAGATACCAGAGGGGCCTGTTTTAAGATCAGTCTTCCACTGGCAGCCACGAATGAAGCTACTCAACTGTATAATCTGATTGAGATTCAAAATAAGTATTGAGATGAAATTATGATTAATCTTGAATTTTTAAATGAAATTTCTCTAATCTTTCAGACTAATACTAATGTCGAGGACGCTTTTCAGGCGGTTTTTGACATTCTGGATAAAACGCTCAGCTTTGATTATGGAACTCTTTTTATGTATGACAAAGAAAAAGATCGTCTAACATCACTCTACCAGCGTGGTAAGGTTCGGGTGGAGCTGGCCCATGAGTTTGAATTTCAGCATGGTTCCGGCTTGTCAGGCTGGATAACCGGGCGTCGGGAACCGTTGATATTGCCGGCATTAACAAAAGCTCGACCGGGAAAAGATAATCTTTTTCGGTCTTTTGTATCGATGCCCTTATGGTATAAAGAGGAGTTGCTGGGTGTTTTGAATCTGGGACACCGTAAGGAAAATGTCTATTCCCGCAAGGATATTGAATTGTTTTCACTGATTGCCTCTCAGATAGCAATGGTAATCGAAAAAATCAAATTGCAGAGAGAACTGACGGAAAAGAATAAGGTTCTTGAAAAAGCGCTGACAGAATTAAAACTTGCCCAGGAAAGCCTGATTGAAAAAGAGCGTCTGGCCGCTATTGGTGAAATTGTAATTACAGTTAATCACGAGATAAACAATCCCTTAACAGCAATTATCAGCCTGTCCGAAATTTTGCAGATGACCCTTGAAACAGCAAAGCATGAAAAGATTAGATCCGGACTGAAAGGAATTATACGAGAAGCAAGACGAATTCAACGGGTTACCCAAAAACTGACTCACTTGGATAATACTCGTACGACAACCTATCTTGGGGATTCCAATATGATTGAGTTGAAGGATTAATGGATTCTATCGGCTGACGGCTTCAAGAGTTCTGTTAAAGTAATTGCGCCAGTAATTGTTGTTATATTTTTCAATTAATTTGGAAGCAGCATCAAAATTATCATAACCCTGATCAATACCCAGGTGAATTTGATTGACCCCCAACTCCATCAGTGCGTAAAAATAATTTTCCAGTCCCATGTTATTTAAGTCAATTCCGTTATTCAGGACAGTCTGGTAGATTGCGACGCTTTTTTTCTGCCATGCAACGGCGCTCTGCGAATCATTTTTATTGGAACTGAAATAGCGGCCAATCAGTCGGTAGATTTCCGATTCGATAACGAATGGAAATATGGATGAAGCATTATTGCCGTAATCTATTAACTTTTTTTCAGAGAGTTTCGTATTACCAAATACACTAAGGATTTCCAGTCGGATCGTAATTGCCTTTTCCATGGTATGAATGAGACCTGCAATTTTTCCGGAACAGGTGCTGTCAATATTGGTTGTTTTCAGAAGATGATATGCTTGTTCATATGTCTGACCGGGATCGAGGTTTAAATCTTGGGTTAAAGCATATTTGCTCAGGGCATAATAATACCGCAAACACGGATTAGTCGGATCGTTTTGATAAGCCGCTTCTATCAGCGGCAGAGCCATTTTATACAGATGAATGGATTTCCGGTAATTTTGGTTTAAGTGCGCTCGTTCCGCTATTTCAATCATGGTTTTAATGGAATCAAGGGATATATTCCGCGTGTCTCGGGCAACCTCACTCTGCTGAAATAGTGTGTCAATCAGGATTCGGTGTATCCAACCCTCGGTTGCTTGCTGAGGATTAATATGGTACCAATCATGGTTGATTTTATCAACTATGAGCGTTGTTCCGGACGCGACCCGATTAATAATTGGATATTCCAGGCCGGGTCCGCTTCTGACATGACCGTTTGTGCGGATTTTGACAATTTCGTTAACATTTTGAACAGGCAGGACAATTTTTACCAGATTTTGATATATCCATCCATACTGGTCGGAGGCAATATCTATCAGGTACCAATTGCCGATATGGGCAATGGGTTTTAACTGAGTTAGTGGTGATACTGTATTTATAATAGTGTAGTCTGTCCCCGGGCCCGACCGAATTCTGCTTTTGGTTGTTACCTGGAGTTTTACACCACTGTTGGGGATTTCTTTAGTAATAATATCATGAACCCAGCCAAACGTTGAATCCTCTGTAATGACCGCGTGCCAGGAGCCGGTTTGGAATATCTGCCTGAGAATGCGGGGAGGCTCCATTGAAAGGACGATATCTGATTGCGTTGTCGGTGCAAACCGCAAATTGCCCCGTTTAGTCAACTGTAAATCGGGTAGAAACATTTCACCACTATTTGCTTCAAACATGGTAAGGTTAACCCAACCGACCGCCCCATCTAATAACTGGACATGAGCCCATTGGTCGGCTGTGTTTGTTTGAATAACAATATCGCCGCGATTAAGTTGCCGGGGTATTGGGTAATTCAAGCCGGGCCCGTTGCGAAAATTGACCTGATCGTTAATTATAATACCGAGTTTTACTCCGGCGATTAGTGTGCGGGTAATCACAGCCAGGAAAAATAAGACTAACGCCGGCTGAATCAAATTGAATCTTAAATCGGTATTTTTTCTGACTGCGTCCATATTATTTTTGCTTTCCGGCTAATAATAAAAAATCCGTGGTATTTATCCAACTAAATAATTCCGAATCTGTTTAGACCCGATAGGAAAAACTTTCCGCAGCACGATAGAATGTTCCATCTATTTCTTTCCGTAAAAAAAAGAAGTATAATGATTTTGAATCATGTTTTTTCGATTTATCGACGAGAAATTTGATTCCGGTGGAAAAATATTGATAATCGAAGTCTTATGGCAACCTTCTTGCTTTTGAGTAGACTGCAAACTGGAGATGATGAGATGATCATTGAGGAATTAAATAAGTTAAAACAGGTAATGACCGCCCAGATGCAGCGTAACGATCTGGTGGCCAACAATCTGGCAAACCTGAATTCAAGGGGTTTTAAAAAAGATCAGACCTTTTTTGATATTTTAAAAACGGCAGATGAAAGCCGGCTCCAATTGACAACCAAAACGGATTTTTCACAGGGTACCCTTGAAAACACCCAGAATCCCCTGGATTTAGCCATCTCCGGAAGAGGTTTTTTTGTTGTTGAGACTGAACAGGGTGAACGGCTGACGCGGAATGGCCATTTTACTGTTAATCAGGACGGTTTTTTAAGTGACTCAAATGGAAATATGATTCTCGGTCACGGTGGCAAAATATTTCTTGCGCTGGATAATCACCCACCCACGGCAATAAACATTTGTGAAGATGGGCGGATTTTTCTTGATAACCAATACATTGACCAATTGAAAATCGTGGATGTCGAGAATTATGATGTTCTGAAAAAGGCAAGTAGTAATGCCTTCAAAGTTGAAGCCGGAAATTCAATTATCGATATAGAGAACCCCTGTGTTTTGCAGGGAAATTTGGAAAATTCCAATGTGAATTCCATCGATGAGATGGTGTCCCTGATCGAAATTCAGCGACAATTTGAAAGCTCACAACGAGTACTTAAAACTATTGATAATGCTCTAAAAAGAGCCGCCAATAGTATTAGTAAAGTATAGATAGGAGAAAATAGTATGTTACGATCTTTAAGAACCGCTGCATTGGGTATGGCTGCTCAGCAGCTGAATGTTGATACAATTGCCAATAACCTGGCCAACGTTAATACTACGGGCTATAAACGAAATACAATCGAATTTCAGGACTTACTGTATGAGAATATTCAATCCGGTGATGTTGATAGCCGGGATGGTCAGGAAAAGCCAAGTGGTTTGCAAATCGGTCTTGGTAATAAACCAATTGCAACCTATCGTTCCTTTTCCCAGGGTCCGATTGAGGAGACCGGGAATTCTCTGGATCTGGCTATAAATGGCAATGGATTTTTACAAATTGAGCAACCGGACGGAGAATTTGCTTACACCAGGGATGGCGCATTGCGTATCAATTCTGAAGGGAATCTGGTGAATAATTCCGGTCTGCGTGTATATCCGGAAATCTCCTTCCCGGATAATGTTACCGGTGTTAAGGTCAGCCAGGATGGTGTGATTTCCGTAACGATTGATGGAGAAAGTGAGCCGGAAGAGATCGGTCAGATCGAGATGGTCACTTTTATGAATCCGGCGGGATTAAAAGCCATCGGGGGAAATCTGTTTGTTCAGACAGAAGCATCAGGAGAACCCAACTATGGACTGCCCGGGGAAGAGGGTTTCGGAACCATTAACCAGGGATACCTTGAAAAATCGAACGTTGATGTGGTTGAGGAAATGGTTAATCTGATCGTCGCTCAGCGATCCTATGAAATTAACTCTAAAGCCGTTAAAACTGCCGATGAATTGTTACAAATGACAAATAGAATAGTTCGTTAGAACAGATGAAACCTACCCGTTTACCAATTAGTGTATTTTTTCTGCTTATGCTGTTTTTCAATCCGGTTGAAGGGATAAATAAGCAGCAGTTGGTTTCACTGGTGAAAGGTTATTTCGCAAACCAATTTAACGTTCCGGTTACAGATGTCGTAGTTAATATTGTCAATCCGCCACGACGGGATTTATCTGCGGTCTCAATCGATAAAATTTGGGTATCATCACGAACAAAAATTCCCCGATTAGGATATCAATCCTTATGGTTATCAGTGCCTTCAGAAGGTGTTTATCAGGAGCCGATGTCTGTTCGGCTGAGTGTCTATAAAACTGTCGCGGTAGCCCGGCATACAATTGCCCGGAATGAAACCCTTTCCGGTGAAAATGTGGTATTTAAAAGGGTGTTATTGTCGTCATTTGATCCGAAACCTGTGACAGAAATTGATTCTCTGAACGGTTTTATATCAAGACAGGTTATCCAGGAAGGAAAAGTTTTAAAGCAATATATGATTACTGTAAGTCCGGATATAATCGCAGGTGAAAAGGTAAAGGTGCTTTTATCAAGGGGGACATTGACTGTTATAGCGAATGCCCGTATAAAAAGCGATGCTTGCATTGGTGATAAAGTCCGGGTGGTTTGTGATAATACCCGCAAGACACTGACGGCTCGCGTAATAAATAAAGATACCGTTATGGTAGAGTATTAGCGGAGAAATGATGCGAAGTGTTTTAAATAATATCCTTACTTTTACTTTACTGTTTTCCGGTCTCTATGCTCAGGATCGTGGAAACGGTCCTTTTTCCCTGTATTCCGATGTCAAAGCTCACGGAGTGGGAGACATTATCACAATATTAATAGTGGAAAACGCCAATGCGTCTCAGGAATCCAGGGTGAGCAGTTCGGGCAGCGCCAATATAGCTGCAGATGGTTCGGTTACGGGAAGTTTAAGTGATTATTTACCGGTCTTCGGAATTTCAAGCTCGGTATCTTCGGACCGGGACGGGCAACAGGGCACAAAGCAAAATGATAAATTAACAGGTAAGATATCCGCCAGGATAATTGAACAAACCAATAATGATATGTTTCTC
>QNCV01000012.1 GCA_003645845.1 Fidelibacterota bacterium
ATGAGTTCAGGCCCATGTATACCAATGGTCCTCAAAAAAGAAAACGCCGTTGCGGAATTCAGGAAAATTCTCGGTAAAACGGATCCCAACAAAGCCCGGGATAATACTTTGCGTAAACTTTATGCAAAAAGCACCCAGCGGAATACTGTTCACGGATCAGATTCCGATGAAAATGCTCAGAAAGAAATTGCATTTTTCTTTCCCTTGATGGAAATTACATTATGACAATGATCCGTAAAGGAGTTTTATAATGAAAAAAATGGTTCTCATTTTTACAGTTGTGTTGCTAATTTTTATCGCCTGCGACAAATCCGAGCCGATTCCCGGTTTTGTAGGTAAACCGGTCTATCTGGCGCCTGTAGTGGAATCACTGGAAGATACTCTTGCCTGTACCTATGAATGGAATTTCAACGACAAACCGGAAGGCAGTAACATGGATATTCTGTCATTCCAACCGAACAGCCGAAGTTTCAATATCTCTTTTGTCCCCGATGTACCGGGGGATTATGTAGTTGCCTACTCAATATTTAACCCCGCCGGAAAATTGAAAGCCGAAAAAGAGCTGGTATGCAGGATTATCGAGGACACCACCACAGTTGCCGAAACCAAAAAAGAAGAGGGTTATCCGCTTAGTGAAGAAGCCCTGAATGCGCCGGCTCCGGTTTATGTAGAAGCAGAAGCCGTTCCACCGTCAAAATCCACCAATTATCAGCACACGCCCCCCAAAGCCGCTCCACCGAAGAAAACCAGTCGGCCGGCAGGGCAAAATATTCCGACGATACCCGGTAAATATACCATTCAGATTTCTGCCTGGAAAACCTATGCCGGAGCAGAAAGGGCAGTGCGACTGCTGGCACCATTGGAACTCGATCTGTATATTCAAAAAGCCGTCTTTGAGGAGACCGGAGAAGTATGGTATCGGGTGCGAACCGGCAACTTTGATAGCCGTTCAGCGGCCAAAGTTGCGTTAAAGAACCTTAAAAGAAAACTACCACACGAACAGTTGTGGATCGATGTAGTCAGACAAGATCAATAAATCAGGAGGAATGAATGAAATCACTTTATTTTGACATTCGCGATATCTTCAGAACACCGCGACTTGCTCTCAGCGGTAAAAAAATCTGGGTTCATCTTCTTGGTTTGAGCCTGGGTTGGATCATTTACCTTATTTTCAGTTATCTTGCCCTGATCGTCAACGGTCAAAGCATCGCGGAAATCTGGAACACACATTTCCTTTTTCCGTGTCTCTGGAATGTTAACCTGCCAATCGCATGGTATGCCTGGTTGATTTATGGAATTGGTTTACTGATCTGGGTATTCATTTTTCTTCTGGCTTCCACAGCTGTTTCACGCATCACCTATAAACAATTGAAAGGCGATGAATTCTTTTCCTCCGGCGATAGTTTCAAATACATCAAAAAACACGGAACAGCCGCTATCATGGGTCCGATTTCCATTCTGATAATTATGGCGTTCTTTATTATAATGGCAATTATCGCCGCCTGGATCGCCAAATGGCCGGTTCTGGACATCCTGTTTCTGGGCCTTCCTTACCTGCTTTACTTTGTTGTGGCTGTATTCGTCGTTTATACGGCCGTTGTTTTTATCGTCTCTGTCATTCTGGCGCCCAGCATTGTAGGAACAGCGGAAGAAGATACGATGGAAACAGTCTTTCAAAGTTACTCAACATTGTGGGCTCAACCCTGGCGACTGGTCTTCTATGAAGCGACGGTTGCCGTTTTAGGAGCATTCGCCGCTTTTGTCTATTCCTATGCGATCATTATCGGTTATCGCTTTTTCAATTTCGTTTTCGGGCAATCCTGGTTGATGGGCGGAAAACTCAGCCGGATAACTGAAACCGCATCCTCCTTTATCTTTGGCGAACACTCTGCACTGACACCCTTCATCAGCAAGGTTTTTAATATCTACACACCTGCTTCGCTGGGTATGAGCAACCCGCTCTATCTGAGCGCCACCGAAGTAATTACAACCGTTTTAATCGCCATCGCACTATTTATCATTGGCGGCAGCGCTTTGGCCTATATATTGACTAATTTCAGTGTAGGTCAATCATTAATCTATATCATTTTGCGTAAGAAAAAAGATGATGAAAACCTGATAGAGCGCAAAGACGAAGACGAGCTGGAAGAGGAAAAAGACGACGAGCCCCAGAATGACAGCGAACCCACCGAAACCGAGAACACTGACACAAAAGATTCCTCCGACAAAGAGTCGTCCGAATAAACAACCTTCCAAAAAAATAGTTATAAATAGCGCCCCTTATTGTGGGCGCTATATTTTTCTGTAGTGAAATAACTTGATTCTGGATATCTCATACGATAAATTTGCTAATTGTTATGAAATTACGAATTAATTCATTAAAAGAAGGTTCTCAGACTATAGAAATGACCTTGACAAAAAGTGACCTGGCGATCAGCGATAAAATTTTCATCAAGCCGATACTGGCCACTCTAAACATTTATAAAAGCCCATACCAGATCACCATCAAAGCTCAGCTGAAAACCGAAGTTGACCTGCAGTGTGACCGATGTCTGAAGACCTTTCAACGCAGTCTTGATACCTCCTTCCAGACAATTTTAAATCCCCGGGGGTCAGGACGGGATACATCCGATGAGAATATAATACCCATAGGTATGCACACAAATGAGGTCGATCTGTCACCTTTTGCCCATGATGCTTTATTGACAGAATTACCGATGAAAAACCTATGTTCAGAAACATGCAAGGGTATCTGTCCGAAATGTGGTGCAGATCTGAATAATGGCTTATGCACCTGCCAAACATCAGAAAAGGATGAACGGTGGACACCCTTGAAAAACCTACTAACCAACATTGAAGAGGAGTAAACCTTGGCTTTACCAAAACGAAAAATATCAAAATCACGGAGAGATAAACGACGCACTCATCAGAAATTAAGTGCTTTGACTGTTACAGAATGTCCACAGTGTCACGAACCCAAATTGCCTCACCGAGCCTGTCCGAATTGTGGCTACTATAGAGGCCGTCCGGTTATTTCAGCAAAAGAAAAATAAAGTTTGCCCGGCTTAATTGTTTGACTTTACTGTCAGTTAGGCAATGGCAATGAGTTCTATTTGTACATTAATAATTATTTCTCTACCAGATTTGCCGGTAAAATAATATATTTTGCAAATTGGAAGTGTATATGAAAAAAAACAAGGCAACAATTACCGCAATCGGAAAATATACTCCGGAAAAAATTTTAAACAACTTCGATCTGGAAAAAATGGTTGATACAACCGACAAATGGATTCGGACCCGGACCGGCATTTTTGAACGGCATATTGCCGCTGAAGGCGAAGCTACTTCGGATATGGCAATTGCCGCATTTAAGGATATGCAGAAACGCTTTGGTACCAATCCCGAAGAAATCGATGTTATTGTTGTTGCTACCATCACTCCCGACATGTTTTTCCCCTCAACGGCCGCATTGATCCAGGACGGCATCGGCGCCACAAATGCCTGGGGGTTTGATCTGTCAGCAGCCTGTTCCGGCTTCATTTATGCGATGGTTGTGGCAACCCAGCTTGTGGAAAGCGGTCGGTATAAAAAAGTGCTGGTTGTGGGCTCCGATACAATGAGCACGATTACGGATTATACCAACCGCGACACCTGTGTTCTGTTTGGGGATGCTGCCAGTGTTGTTCTGGTCGAGCCATCAGAAAATGAGGAATACGGCGTCATTGATTATCTGGTAAAAATGGATGGCAAAGGCAAAGATTTATTGTACATGGCTGCCGGCGGCAGCCGCAATCCGGCAACTCATGAAACTGTCGATAAGAAAATGCATTACATTTACCAGGAAGGTAAACCGGTCTTTAAGTTTGCCGTCAGCAAAATGGCCGAGATTTCAACAGAACTGCTTAAACGAAATTCGCTTAAAGGATCGGATGTGGGACTGTTTGTTCCACATCAGGCAAACAAACGAATTATCGATGCCTGTGTCAATCGCCTGAAACTTGAGGATTCACAGGTTATGATTAACATCGATAAATACGCGAATACAACTGCCGCAACCATTCCGCTGGGAATTGTTGATGGATACGATGAAGGCCGCCTGAAAAAAGGGGATTTACTTCTTATATCTGCCTTTGGCGGCGGTTTTACCTGGGGCAGTATGTTGATTCGATGGAGTCTATAATATCATGAAAACCGCATTTGTTTTTCCGGGGCAGGCGTCTCAATTTGTCGGTATGGGGCTCGATTTATACAATTCCAGAGACATCGCCCGTCAATATTACGACAGAGCCGCCGAATTGTTCGATTTTCCGATTAAAGATCTTTCCTTCTACGGTCCTCTGGTAGAACTGACCCAGACCAGGGTAACCCAACCGGCAATCTACATTCATTCCATGATATTATTCGAAGAGCTGAAAAAGCAGGGCAAATTGCCGGATATGGTGGCCGGGCATAGTCTCGGAGAATATTCTGCACTGACAGCCGCCGGTGTCGTTGATTTTGAACAGGGTTTGAAATTGGTCAAAATTCGCTCGGAACAGATGCAGATTGCCACTGAGAATAATTCCGGAACAATGGCAGCTATTGTTGGCCTTGATTATGATACCGTACAAGCGGTTCTCGATAAAAGTGTCATCGGAGGAGTGTGCAATATCGCCAATTATAACTCCCCGAATCAGATTGTGATCAGCGGCGATGTTCATACGGTCCAGTCCACAATGCTGGCCCTCAAGGAAGCGGGCGCCAAGCGGGTCATTGAACTCTCGGTTGGCGGTGCTTTCCATTCCAGTCTGATGCAAAGTGCCGGTGAAGAGTTGAAAAAAGCGCTCGACCGGGCGACATTCGACAAACCCGCATTCCCAATCTATTCCAATGTTACCGGAACTGCCACAACCGATATAGAGAAAATCCGTGACCGTCTTTACCGACAGTTGACATCGCCGGTTTTATGGGTCGACACCATTGAAAATATGATCAAAGACGGCGCAGAAAATTTTGTCGAGATCGGACCGGGAAAGGTTCTCCAGGGAATTATCAAACGCATCAATAGCAAGGTCAGGATCAGCGGTATTTCAAATGTTGAAGATTTGGAGAATATCGAATGAATTTAAATTTTAAAGATAAAGTTGTGCTCGTCACCGGCTCCGGTCGGGGAATTGGCCGGGTTATCGCCGAAAGGTTTGCCGAAAACGGCGCCACGGTGATTCTCTCGGATTATAATACCGAATCGCTTTCTGATGCGGAACAGACCTTTATAAGTAAAAACTACCCATATCTGGCCCTTCCCTGCAATGTTATGGACGAGGAGCAGGTTCAGAAAACATTTGATCAAATTATTGACAAATATGCAAAAATAGATATTGTGATTAATAATGCCGGAATTACCCGCGATACTCTGTTGATGCGGATGAAATCCGAGCAGTGGAACAGCGTCATCAACACCAATCTGACAGGTGTTTTTCTGGTATGTAAAACCGCCAGCAAATATATGATGAGGCAAAAATCCGGGAAAATTATCAATATCAGTTCCGTTGTCGGAGTCATTGGCAATGTGGGTCAGAGTAATTACTCTGCCAGCAAAGCCGGAGTCATCGGCTTTTCAAAGTCCATTGCCAAAGAACTGGCCGGCCGGAATATCACAGTCAATGTGATTGCGCCGGGATTCATTGAGACGGAAATGACACAGGTGCTCAGTGATGCAGCCAAAGAGGCGTTTTTATCAATTACCCCGTTAAAAAGGGCGGGTAATCCAAAAGATGTTGCCAATATGGCACTTTTTCTGGCGTCGCCTATGGCCGACTACGTAACCGGTCAGGTCATACATGTAGATGGCGGCATGGTCATGTAAACCTAGTAAGGAGGATAGAATGAGCAATTTTGAAAAAGTCCAGGAAATCGTCGCCGATAAACTCGGTGCAGAAAAATCCAAAATTACCCCCGAAGCATCCTTTATTGATGATCTGGGTGCCGATAGTTTGGATACTGTTGAACTCATTATGAAAATGGAAGAGGAATTTGATATCGAAATTCCTGATGAAGAAGCCGAGAAGCTGAAGACAGTCGGTGACGTTGTCAAGTATCTCGACAATCTCTAAACCAATATTTTCATGAATAGAAGAGTAGTTGTGACCGGTGTGGGCGTCATTTCACCCATCGGAAATGACGTTCCCACATTTTGGTCAAATTTACTAAACGGAGTAAGCGGTGTAGACATCATCCGGGCCTTTCCGGTGGATGAGCTCCCGGTGAAAATCGGCGCTGAAGTAAAAAACTTCGATCCAACCCGGTGGATCGAATTAAAAGAATCCAAGCGCATGGATCCGGTCACCCATTACGGAATTGCCGCCGCAGAGCAGGCAATCCAGGATGCCGGATTAACCGAAAGTGCAGTCAATCCGGAGAGGGTCGGAGTTATCGTTGGTTCCGGAATCGGCGGGATTCAGACTCTGGAAGCCCAGCATTCCGTTTTAATCAATAAAAGTCACCGTTTTATCAGCCCTCTGTTTATTCCCAAGATGATTCCGGACATTATTCCCGGACATATTGCCATTAATCATGGATACATGGGGCCGAATTATTCCGTAACCTCCGCATGCGCCACATCTTCCCATACAATCGGGATTGCCATGCGGCACATCCTGGGCGGAGACGCCGACATTGTCATAACAGGCGGTGCGGAAGCCAGTATTTCACCCCTATCACTGGCGGGATTCACCAACATGAAAGCCTTATCCCGCCGCAACGACGATCCGCCAAAAGCCAGCCGGCCGTTTGAGTTGAACCGCGACGGTTTCGTTATCGGTGAAGGATCTGGCATTGTCGTCCTTGAAGAGCTCGAACATGCCGTCCGACGATCTGCGCCTGTTTACGCTGAGATCACGGGATACGGTTTCTCGGGGGATGCCTATCACATTACCGCCCCTCATCCGGAAGGTAAAGGACAGGCCCTGGCAATGCAGTCCGCCATAAAAATGTCAGCAACAAATTTAGAAGACTTTGCTTATATCAATGCGCACGGCACTTCGACCAGTCTTAACGATAAGACCGAAACCATCGCCATTAAATCGGTGTTTGGGAAACAGGCATATAATCTGAATATCAGTTCCACCAAATCCATGACAGGACATCTGCTCGGTGCCACCGGAGCGATTGAGTTTATCGCGCTATGCCTGACACTGAAACATCAAATCATCCCGCCAACGATTAATTACGAAGAACCGGATCCGGATTGTGACCTGAATTATACCCCAAACCGGGCGGTTGAAAGAAAAATTACCAATGGTCTGAGCAACAATTTTGGTTTCGGCGGCCACAATGCCGTACTTGCTGCGAAAAAATTCGAGTCTTGATAATTTTGCGTCTGCCTTTCAACATATTTTCCCAGAAATTCCCCTCGGCACTTGAAAAACTTGTCGGTTACCGTTTTAAAAATCGGCGCCTTCTGGATATCGCATTGACTCACCGTTCCGCGGCAGATACTCAAACCGATTCCTATGAACGGCTGGAATTTTTGGGTGATTCGGTTCTGAACCTTGTCGTTTCCGAATATCTGTACAAGCATTTCCCCGATCAATCGGAAGGACTATTAACAAAGACACGCTCCATGCTGGTCAATGCCGATACATTACACAGCGTTGCATTGACTTTAAAGCTGAATGACTTCCTGAATATCGATAAGAGTATTAATCTGGACCAGGTTTCAACCCAAAGAAATCTGCTGTCCTGCACTCTTGAGGCATTAATCGGAGCAATTTATCTTGACGGAGGACTCTCTGCCGCAAACTCTTTGGTTCAGCGTTTTATCATTTCCGGTAAAATTCAAACAGCCGCTTTATCACAATACAACTACAAGGGACAGCTGCTGGAGTACTGTCAGAAAAACGGAATTGAAATGCCGGAATTTCGCATCGAAAAGGTCGAAGGCCCAGATCATGCTCCTCAGTACATTATCGCTGTCTATATTAATAACGAAAAACGGGGTATAGGAAAGGGAGCGACCAAGCGTCTTGCCGAACAGCAGGCTTCAAAAAAAGCCTACAAGGCTCTGGTCTTCATGGAAAAGGATTAATTATTTTTCATATCTTTTTCCAGAGATATAATCTGGTCCCGGAGTTTGGCGGCTAGCTCGTAATTTTCTTCATCGATGGCAATTTGCAACTTCGTTTTCAATTCAACGAGACGATCCATTAGTTCATCTTTGAACGGATCTTCATCGAGAGATTTTTGCTGTCCCATATCCGTTATTTTCAGATACTGACCGGCCTCATCCATCACCGCTTCAGTGACCAGAATATCCGCATCCATGCGTAGCGCCAGGGCGATGGCATCGCTGGGACGGCTGTCAATCTTGGCGATAGAGTTATCAGATTTGTTTTTCAATATGATCTGGGCATAAAAAGTTCCCTCGATCAGATCGTTGATTTCCACCTCCTGAATATCGAGCCCCATCCGGGTCAATATCCGGACAAACAAATCATGGGTCATGGGTCGCGGCATTTTGACCTGTTCAATTGCCAGTGCAATTGACTGAGCCTCAAACACACCTACAATAATCGGCAACTGCCGGATTCCGCCAAGTTCCTTCAGAATGACCGCATACCCTTTGCTGGGAGGGTAAAAAATTATTTTATCCAGTTCGACTTTGATCATTGTTTAAATATATCGGGGGTTTCACCCATTCACAAGGATTATCTTATGTTAAGTGATATCCTTCTGTTGATATTGGGTCAGAATCGAATAAATGGAAGCAGGGCTGTCGGCTTTCAGAATCGGGTCAGCCAATTTTTCAATTTGAGTGGTATCCATTGAGGCAACATGCTTTGAAACCGACTCAAGAGCGCTGGTACCGACACTGACCGAGCGAATTCCGATAGCCGTCAACCCGATTAAGGCATAAGGATCAGAAGCCATCTCACCGCAAACATTTACCGGAACCCCGACCCTTTGTCCCACCTGTATAACTTTTTTTATGGCATGGAAGATCTTGGGATGGTAATAATTCTTTGTGAGATCAACTGCGCGACCGGAACCAATCAGATAAAGCGCTAAATCGTTTGTTCCGATACTAAAAAAATCCACCAAATTGCTCAAACTATCCAGTTCGTCCAGTACACTGCTGGTCTCAATCATTGCACCTAATTCGATTGTTTGACTGAATGGAATGGATTCCCGGGACAGTTCTTTTCTAATGTTATCAAGCATTTTGTTGGTTTGGCGAAGCTCCTCCGTAAACATCACCAGCGGCAGCATTATCTTGGCATTCCCGTAAACACTTGCCCGCAAAAGCGCACGGAGCTGAGTTTTCAGTATATCCGGATTCTCAAGCAAAAATCCGATGCCACCCCATTCATCGAAAACATGATCTTCCTGGATTATCTCCATATCTAACAATGCCAGCAGCTTGTCCCGACCAAAATCGAACACCCGGAATATAACCGGTAAATTACCCATACTTTGTAAAACCGATTTATATGCCTGAAACTGAGTCTCTTCATCGGGAATTTTATTCTCTGCAATACACAGATACTCCGTCCGGAAGAGCCCGATTCCCTGAATAAGTTCCGGATTCAGCGGTTTGACTTCATCGACAAAACCGGCATTCAGATAAATGTGAAAAGGCTCACCATTTTTGGTCGCGCTGGCAACTTTATCGGTTATGATTTGTATCCGCTGCTTCTGAAAATTCCTAATCCGTTTGGTATAACGATGGACATCATCGGAATCAATATCGATCAGAATCTCCTCATTATCAGCATCGAGAATAATTTCGGAGCAATTGTTCAGTTCTTCAATGTCAATTACATCAGACAGATAGGGTATCCGGAATGCGCGCGCCAAAATCCCGGCATGTGAATTATAGCCCCCCTCTTTAGTGATTAATCCCAGGACCATATTATGTTTAATATTGATTAAACCGCCGGGCGATATTTTTTCCGTTACAATGATCGACGGCTTCGTTATTTTCGGAATATCGGAGCTTTTATCACCCTGCAAATGATATAAGACCCGCTTTTTAATATCATGAAGATCGACAGTCCTGTCCTGAAAAAAATCACTAAGGGTCTGCAACAACATTGATTCATACCTATCCATAACATCAAAGTAAGCCCAGCTGGCGTTTTTCTTTTCCCTGATCACCATATCTTTGACGCTTTTGACCATCTCCTCATCCTGAACGGCCAGCATCTGAGCATCGATAATGCGGGCATGATCTTCATCAAGATGATCCAGAACCAGGTCTCTGACCTGAGTCAATTCTTCTTTCGATATCCGGACCGCCTCCAGAAAACGATCTACTTCAGCATCAAACTCTGCTTCTTTAATACGATGCCGGGGAATTGACAACTGACCTTTTTCGAAATAGAAAACCGGCCCGTGAACAACACCTCGCGATATCTGTATTCCCTTTTTTTTCTTCACAGTCATTCCAGGTTAAATTTATTCTTTACAAGCTTATGCAGCGCTTCCAGGGCCTCCTCCTCATCCGGGCCATCGGTTATCAGCATCAGTTTCGAGCCCGGTTCCACCGCCAGCACAAGCAGTCCCAGAATACTTTTCGCATTAACTTTGACACCGTTATACTCAAGCATGATTTCCGATTTGTACTTTGAAGCCTCGGTGACAAAGGCTGTTGCCGGCCGCGTATGCAGACCGTGCTTGTTTAATATCTGAATTTCCCGACTTTGCATCAGTGCTGCCTTTTCGCTATCATCAATACCAGAAATTTCAAGTGCTCAGCTAATTTTTCCGGAAAGTCGCTTAAACGATCCAGAGCAATTTTATTCAATCCCCCGATCGTTGCGGCGGTTTCATCAATAACACCGCTCCGGGTAAGATCATCAATAATTGCCGAACGGTTATTGACATTCTCTTTCATAAATGTCAGAAAAGATGTTTTTTCCACATCGGATAGTTGTTCGAACCTTAGGATCAGCGGAAAGGTCTTTTTACCGGAAACGATATCGCTGTCGAGACTTTTACCCATACTTGAAACATCCGATGTGATTTCCAGAAGATCGTCCTGAATTTGAAAAATCTGACCAAGTTCAATCCCGAAGGCGTTCAGATTATGGATAATCTTTTCGTCCGCATCGGCGGCCAAACCACCCAACTGACAGGAAAGTCCCAGCAATCGTCCGGTTTTCTTTCCCACCATTTCCAGATAGGCTTCTCTGTTGACATCCATTCTGGATTCGAATCCCATATCCAATACCTGCCCTTCGCAGATTTCAAGCATTGCCTGACTGAATTCGTATCCCATCTGCCGGATTCTTGCCGCCCGGCTTTCCATTAATACCCGAAATGCCAGCGCCATCAGCCCGTCGCCGGCAAGAATTGCTGTATTTTGGTCCCACTTCACATGGACTGTGGGCAAACCGCGACGCTGCGTATCATTATCCATAATATCATCGTGGACCAGGGTAAAAGTATGCAGCAGCTCCACAGACACTGCAATCGGTAATAGGGCTTTTCGATCCGCCCCCAGACCGGTTCCGGTAAACAGCGTCAGTAAAGGCCGAATCCGTTTGCCCGGCGCTGTTGCGCTGTACATCATCGGTTCATGCAGATTCATCTCTTTTTCCGAAATCTTCAATTCACGCAAATACTTATCGACATCCCGACGATAATCTGCAGCGAGTTTTACCAGATTTTGCTTCATAAGGGACTAATCAATCTCCAGTTTTCCGAACTCCTGTAATTTTGAGAGAACCAGATTTTTTATATCATTGAGACGGGCTTCCGTTTTTGCCTCAAAACGTGTTACGATCACCGGTTGAGTGTTTGATTTCCGGACCAATCCCCAACCATCACCGAATTTTATCCTGACACCGTCCACATCGATGCATTGGTAATTATCTTTGAAATATTCGGCGGCCTTCTCGGCAATTTCAAATTTAACCTGATCGTTTTCGCAATTCAGGCGCATTTCGGGAGTGGAAAAATACTTCGGCAGCCGTGCCATACGCGCCGACAACGATTCCTTCGATCGGGACACCATGCGGGCAAAGCGGGTTCCCACGTAGATGGCATCGTCATAACCGAAATACTCGTCCTTGATAAAAATATGGCCGCTCATTTCGCCGGAAAAAGGCAGCCCTTCGTCTTTCATCTTCTGCTTGATCAGGGAGTGCCCCGTCTTCCACATAATCGGTTTTCCGCCTTTTTCAACGATTCTTTCTTCCAGCGCCTGGGAACACTTTACATCGAACACCACTCCTGTCCCGGGATATTTTTCAAAAATCTCATCAAGCATCAGGATCATGATGTAATCGGCAAAAATGATTTCTCCCCGATCATCAACGATACCCACACGGTCGGCATCACCGTCAAAAGCAATTCCGAAATCGTAGTCACCTTTTTTTACTTCGGCGATCAAATCGGTTAGGTTTTTCTTGACCGTGGGATCAGGATGATGGTTGGGAAACGTCCCATCAACCTCACTGTAGAGTTCCGTGACATCACAGCCGATAGCTTTATAGATATCCGGAGCAACCAAACCGGCCGTCGCATTGCCACAATCCATGACCAGTTTGACCGGTCGATCGAGCTTGATCTTTGAAATCACCATCTGCTTGTAGTCTTCGAGAATTTCCTTTTCGGTGAAATTTCCCGAACCGGTTGCATAGGCATCCTTTTCAATTATTGACTTCAGGTACTGGATGTCTTTACCGTAAACGGCTTTTTTGTCAAAGGAAAGTTTTATTCCGTTCATGTCGGAAGGATTATGACTGCCGGTTATCTGAACGGCTCCATCCACATCAAGAATAAACATGCTGTAATAATTTACCGGCGTTGGGACGATACCAACATCGATAACATCCACACCGGCAGCCATAAGCCCTTTGGCGAAGGCTTTTTTCAGCATGGGCGTCGAGATGCGCACATCACCGCTCAGGGACAGGGTTTTACCCCCTTTTTCACGAACGTAAGTGCCAAATGCTTTCCCTAAATTTATAACCACTTCTTCGGGGAAATCCTTTTCAACAACGCCCCGAATATCATACTCTCTGAAAATATACGGATTCATCTTTTCTCCTTATGTTATGCTTCCCAAAACTACAGACCGACGGGCGCCCGTTACATTGGGGACATTCGCCGGAATCCGCCAGATCGCTGCGGCAGCCAACACGGCAAAGGCCAACGCCTCTTTGGCATCACCGGGAATACCGTACTCATCGATTCTCCGAATCGGTATCCCGTCAAAAAGCTCCCGGAGATGATTCATGACCACCGGATTGTGGGCACCACCTCCACTGACGATAATTTCGTCGATCCGATGCATATTTGCAAAAAACTGCTGATAATTTGAGTAAATCGCCTCGGCAGTGTAACGCGCCAGAGTTGCCATCAAATCGGGATAGTCCTTTTGACACAGGCTAAATTCCCTGATGATATCATTAAGCATCTCTTTGCCGAATACCTCTCGCCCCGTTGATTTAGGCATCGCCGACGAAATGTATGGATGGCCCATTAAATGAGTCAAAATATCCCGGCGAATCTTTCCGGATTTGGCAATCAGACCATCCCGGTCACAGGTTCTCTGCCCATCGCCAATCATCATCGCCAGCAAATCCATCAGCGAATTCCCCGGGCCCGTGTCGAGCGCATAGACATCATTGACTGAATCAGCATTCCCGGGAAGGATTGTAAAATTGGCAATTCCACCGATATTTAACACCAACAGAGTTTTTTGCATTTCTTTAAACAGAATATAATCCAGGAACGGAACCAGAGGCGCACCGCAGCCGCCGGCGGCAATATCCCGGCCTCTGAAATTGGAAACAACGGGAATGCCGAAATTTTCTGCCAAAACCGCAGCCTCACCCAGTTGCAGCGTGGAATGCCGATGTTCATGCCAGACCGTCTGACCGTGAGATCCAATCACATCAATATCTCTTACGGATAATCCGTGTTCATCTAAAAACTCTTTGATAAAATCAACATAAGTTCCGGCAATTTCATAATTCATCCGGCAAACCGTTTCCGTATCTCCACGGGAAAGGGTTTGCAGTTTTCCGCGCCATTCCGCAGAGTAAGCGTATTCGGAAAATGCTTCGACACGCACGTCGAGATTTTCATCTCTCCGCTGAATATCAGCCAGACAAACATCCAGACCGTCCATCGATGTTCCGGACATAACCCCGATTACTTTTAGCCTGTTCTTTCGATGGAGATCCCAAACTGAAGACATCTGAGAGGAACTAGTTATATTAATTGCTATTGGGATTGCTCAAAAGCAAATCGAATAAATCCGTCATGTTCGGCAATTAGTTTCCGGGCCTGTTCCAGCGATACATTCATTTTTACCATCACAACCGCCTCTTTGACATGCTTATCTGCCGCCAGTAATGCCTGATAGGCCTCATCATAGGATAGACCGGTCAGGATTGAAATAATTCGGGTTCCGCGATCCACCAGTTTTGAATTGATAGCCTGATGATCAATCATATAATTGCCAAAAACTTTACCCATCTTGATCATAGCTGTAGTCGTAATCATATTCAGAACCATCTTGGTCGCTGTCCCCGCTTTCATTCGCGTCGATCCGGTGATCAGCTCCGGCCCCACTAACACCTCAATGAACACATCAACGGCTTCGTCGATGCCAAGTCCCTGCCGGGGCGTACATGTAAAAAAGATCGTTTTACAACCGAGAGATTTGGCATATTTCAGACCTCCGTGGACATAGGGCGTCGTCCCGCCGGTGGCGATACCCATCAGCACATCTTTCGAAGTTAGTCCGATGGACTTGCAATCTCTTTTTCCATTCTCCTCGTAATCCTCGGCTCCCTCAATCGCCTCTCTTAAAGCCAGCCAACCGCCGGCAATCAATCCCTGTACCAAATCCGCCGACACCGAAAAGGTCGGTGGTATTTCACTTGCATCCAACACTCCCAGCCGTCCGCTGGTCCCGGCCCCGATATAGCGCAGGCGTCCGCCATTCCTGAAAGCCTTCACAACAATATCGATTGCCCTGGTAATTTCGGGAATTGCCTTAGCTACGGCTTTGTGGACCGTGGCGTCTTCCGAATTGATCAACTCCACAATTTCACGGGTGGACATTGTGTCAATCCGATTGCTTTTCGGATTAACCTTCTCCGTCAGGATGTTACTGCGATTGATAATTTTTACCATTAAATCAGTTTCCAGCTGTTTATTTTACGTCATTCACCCTTAGCAACCATATCTGGTCAAATAAATACGCGGTAAATTAGACAAATTCTCTGTGAATTAAAAGTGCCTTCTCCCTGCCCAATCACTTCAGATAGGAATCCAACCAGTCAAATATCGTTTCATGCCAGAAGCGACTGTTTTGCGGTTTGGTCACAAAGTGGGTTTCGTCGGGAAAAATCACCAGCTTGGCCGGGATTCCCTTTCGCCGCAAAGCCGTAAAAGGCATCAGCCCCTCGGTGTAAGCCAGGCGGTAATCATGCTCTCCGTGAATAATCAGCATCGGTGTCTTAAAATTATTGACATAATTATGGGGTGACCATTTTTTATAGTACTCTTCATCCTCCCAATAGGGTCCGTTAAACTCCCATTCGGGAAACCAGAGTTCTTCGGTGGTCAGAAAATTTGTATAAAGGTTAAATGTACCGTCGTGATTAACCAGGGTTTTAAAGGGGACTCTGAAAGCATCCATGTGACCTTCAATCCAGTTCATCATGTATCCGCCGAAGGATGCTCCGGCAGCGGCAATTCGTTGGGAATCAATAAAGGAAAATGAATCCAGGACATAGGACTGTCCGGCCACGATATCCTGAAATGCCTTCCCGCCCCAGTCTTTTGATATCTCGTCCGTAAATTTTTGTCCGTAGCCCGTGCTGCCCCGTGGATTGATCATCACCATGACATATCCCTGAGCAGCCCACATCTGGATATTCCAGCGGTAATGCCATTCATCCTGCCAGGCGCCCTGGGGACCTCCGTGGACAAAGAATACCGCCGGATATTTTTTAGATTCATCGAAAAAGGGCGGTTTGACAATGAATCCATGCACCTTGTCGCCCTTTGCTCCGTTAAACCAGAAATCCTCAATGTCATTCATCTCAACATTGGCAAGTAATTGATCGTTAAAGTGAGTCAATTGTCGGGAACTTCCGTCCCGGGTTGAGCCAACGTACAGTTCAAAGGGACGGGTTGTACGCTCATGCAGATAGGCAAAGGTTTTTCCGTCGGGACTGACACTGAGATAGCGATTGTTCCCAGGGGAAACAAGCTCTGTCAGACGCCCCTTTTTCAAATCCAGACGCTTGATTTTCAGGCGGGCCTGCTCATCAATTCTCAGTAAAAGCGATTTACTGTCCGGCAGCCAGGCATAACTTTCGATTCTTATATCCTTATCCTCTGTCAGATTTTTGAATTTTCCTCTCTTCATATCCAGAATGAAAAGGTCCGGTTTATCCGATTCAAAGCCGGCCCGTTTCATTGACAGAAAGGACAAATATCTGCCATCGGGTGAAAATTGCGGGTCGCTCTCATTACCGGAAAAATCCCGGTCCTTACATGAAGTTGACATCAGTTCCAGGTCACCTCCAATCACCGGAACCCGCCAGACATCATTGTCGGTGCTGGCGGCAACCATTTTACTGTGATTGCTGGTAAAAACCAGGTACCTGGAATCCGGTGAAAAAGCAAAGCCACCGGACAGAGCAATCGGCGGAACATCATAATTACCGGGAGTCAGGTCTCTGAAATCACCACTTGCTACATCCAGGATAAACAGATGTGAGCGCTTGTGGTCCCACCAGGTATCCCAATGACGATAGAGCAGGTCCTCATAAACACGGGCTTTCACCTGGCTGTTCTCAATATCCTTATCTTTTTTCTCCATAGCCGCCTGATCATCGCCAAGTTCGGGGTAAACTCTGGATGTAAAAGCGATTTGCCGCCCATCGGGTGACCAGATAAATTCATCCACGCCGGTATAATGGCTGGTCAATTGGGTTGGTTTCTCATCTGTAATGCTCTGAAGCCAGATTTGTCCGCCCGACAGAAAGGCCAGGCGACCATCCGGCGACCAGCGCGGTGATGACGCCGATTTCTCACCGTCGCTGAAGCGGCGCAGGCCTTTTCCATCCGTACCAATCAGATAAATATCGGTATGGCTGTTGTTTTCCGCCTCATTCATGATCTGGGCCGTAAAGGCAATCCGTTTACCGTTCGGAGATATCCGCGGATCCTTTAAGCGTTTACATGCAATCAGATCATCAAATGTCAACGCCCTTTTTTCAACAGCATGGATTGCCGTCATTCCAAAAACCAGACAAACCGTTAACACGGTCATCATTCTCCCATGCATCTTTTCACCTCAATTTTTTATTCATCAATCGTCTGACTGTTTTTAATAATATCCCCATAGATTTGTGCGCCGTTCTTCAGCGTTCGCTCTTGGGTCTGATAATCCACATAATACAAACCAAAACGCTTTTCGAAGCCTTCCGCCCATTCAAAGTTATCCATCAGTGACCAGTAGTAATAGCCACGGACATCAATTTTATCCAAAATGGCCTCATGCACCGCTTCAATATGCTGCAGAATAAAACGTTTACGCAATTGATCGTCCTGAGTTGCAATTCCGTTCTCGGTAATATAAATAGGCACACCAAAGACCCGAACTATTTTCAACGCCCGATAAAGTCCAGCTGGATAGACGGCCCAATCCATATCGGTCCGCGGCAGCTTTTTCTTCGGTTCAAGCCGGATTTTCAGCTCCGATTTAAGGTCGAATCGGGTTAAATACTGGGTATAATAGTTAACGCCAATCCAGTCAAGCGTATCGGCGAGTCCGGGTAAATCTTTGCGAAAACGAACCGTATTGAAAAGATTGAACCGAAATTGCTCTGTTCTGAAGGCATCCAGCAGCGCATGATTATACAGACGATCCAACGTCAGTGTCGTTAACCAGTCCGGTAGCCACCACTTGCGGGCCGGATCGAAAATACTGATATTTTTCACAATACCGACCTTGCAGGGAACACCGTCACCATCGGCATCCGTTCGGACCGTTTTATGGAGAATCCGGTAAGCCCGCTGATGGGCTTTCAGCAAATTCGCCAGTACTCTCGCTGCAAGATTCGGATCCCTTTTTCCGGGCGGCCAGACTCCCCGAACCCAGCCCATAAGGGCATACACAACCGGCTCATTAAAGGTTGCCCATAAATCCACATAGGGTCCAAGGGTTTCGGCTGTTTTTTCCGTGAAATCCGCAAAATAGCGGACAGAATCGGGATGTTCAAAACCACCCCGTTCCGCCAGCCATTGTGGCAATGTAAAATGATGGAGCGTCAGATTGGGTTCTATGCCCGTATCCCGCATGGTCATACAGGTTTCGATATAGTGATCGGCGGCGGACTGTTCCCAGACTCCCGGTCGGGGCATCAGCTTACTCCATTCCACAGAAAACCGGTAGGAGTTGCAGCCAAGTTCCCTCAGGAGTCGCAGGTCTTCCTTATAACGATTCCAATGATCGGCAGCCATTCCGGCTGTATCACTGTTTTTTATTCTGGGGCGGGCTTCGGAATCAAAGGATTTTTCCCACCGGCTCCAGTCATTATTACGGCAGTCCCCTTCCACCTGGTGAGCGGACGTGGCTGCTCCCCAGAGAAAACCTTTCGGAAAACGGAAATCATCAATGGAGATGCGGTGCTCTTTCCATTTTACATCGTGATGCCGGATGTTCAACCAGATCGTCAGTAAAACGAGAAAGAGAAACAGGAGGATAAGGAGATTCAGCATTCTTTATTATTTCAAAATAAATTATTCAAACACATAAAATAACGCCGTTGAAACTATCAAAGTTTCCAATAAAGGGCAAGGAAAAGAGATTAGCCGGGATTTTTTTATTATTTTTCCACAAACAGTTTAATATATTCTGGAAACAGCTTTAAAAAAGGAGCATTTTGTGGAACAACAGATAATTGGATCCAGTTCACTAAAATCATCCCGTCTTGTGTACGGTTGCATGCGGATTGTCGGTGACGGATCACCGGAAAGCCGTCAAAAGGGCAAGCTGGCCGTGCGAGCCGCCTATGAATCCGGTTTTACGCATTTTGATCATGCCGATATTTACGGCGGAGGTGAGTGTGAGAAACTGTTCGCGGAAGTTCTCAGAGATATCCCCGGAATGCGGGAAAATATCATCATTACCAGCAAATGCGGTATCCGGGGAAAAGATAATCCAATTTCAGGAGTACCCGCCCGCTACGATTTTTCAAAAGAATACATCCTGAAAAGTGTTGACGGCATTTTAACGCGTCTGCAAATCGATACCCTGGATATCCTCCTGCTGCACCGGCCGGATTATCTTTTCCAGGCGGAAGAAGTTGCCGATGCCTTTCAGACACTTCAGGATGCCGGTAAAGTCCGTTATTTCGGTGTCAGTAACTTCAAACCTTCACAACTGACATTGCTGCAGAGTGCCTGCCCGATGCCGTTAATTACCAACCAGGTGGAAATCAATGTTCATAACATTAACGCTCTTCTGGATGGTACGCTTGACCAATGCCAGCAGGAACATATTTCCCCTCAAGCCTGGTGCCCACTGGGCGGGGTTGTATATCCGGCATGGGGTAACACATTTTCCCCGGAAGATGAAGCCCGGATCAAAGCCGAATTTGACCGTCAGGCCAAGAAATACGACACGGAAAACTGGATTATCATGCTGACCTGGCTGCTAAAACATCCGGCCGGGATATTCCCGATCATCGGTACGACAAATTCAAACCGGATCAAGGCTTCTCTCCAGGCATTGAAAATTCCGTACAGCCGGGAAGACTGGTACAGCCTGCTGGAAGCCCGCAACGGTCAGCCGGTTCCCTGAAAAATTAGAATATGATCAATGGAGGAGTAATACATGAATGATACGATTCAGATTCGCAAGGCGACCATCGCAGATGCAGCAATTATTGCTGAATTTAACAGCGCCATGGCCTTCGAAACCGAGAGAAAGCATCTGGATACAGACACGATAAACGCCGGAGTAAGCAACCTGTTTAAGCATCCCGAATACGGCTTTTACATCGTGGCCGAGTCAGACCATCGGGTTTGTGGTTGTCTCTTAATCACCTACGAATGGAGCGACTGGCGCAACGGGTTGATCTGGTGGATTCAGAGCGTTTACATTCATCCGGATTATCGCCGGCAGGGAATTTACCGGCAGATGTATGCATTCATTAAAAACCTGGCAAAAAATGAAAATAATGTCCGTGGATTCCGCCTCTATGTGGAAAAAGAAAACCGTATAGCCCAGAAAACATATGAATCCCTCGGGATGAGAGAAACCGTCTACAAGTTATACGAAGAACTGATAAATATCGGAAAGAAGTGATAGCAACCGTCTTTTCGCCCCGGTTATCCGAAAGAATAAAAATCGGTAACAAGATCATAGGTCTTTTACCGTCAAATTGATAAATTTGGCGGTTATTTTATCAAACCAAACTAAAAAAGAGGTTTCCGTGTCTATTCATGAAAAT
>QNCV01000013.1 GCA_003645845.1 Fidelibacterota bacterium
GAAAAACCGAATTCTTTTGCCCGACAACGAAAAATGTCCGTTATCGATCGTAATAAACTCGTTGTCGTCTATTGGTTCTTTGGAAAAGGTCGGCAAAAACATCCCTTCGGTGGTATCATCGGGAGGCAGATAAAAGTTGAAACCATCTCCAAAATTTTGGGAGTACACTCCCCGAACAAGTATTATCAGGCACCAAAATAAAGCAATTCTCAGGTTCATGCTATTTCCATTTAATAACTTAATCCAAAACCATAGGAAAACAGGGGTTCGTAGTCCGCATCGCCAGCATTGATTGGGATTTGGTCCATGCTGCGTGGCCATGTATGACTTAAGCTGCCGGTTGGATTATAGTCGCCGAACAACACATCGGCAACCCCCACGCCTTCCGTCCCGGGCAGCCAGGCCGCAATAAATGCATCACATCTACCCAGAACATCATTTATGATAAGCGGACGGCCTGAGATTAATATAATAACCGTCGGAATTCCGGAATCGGCAACAGTATTTACGACAGCAACATCTTCAACCGATAAAGATAAATCACTTCGATCACCGACCCCTTCGGCATAGGGTGTTTCACCAATTACAACAATGCCCATATCCGCTCCCGAGGCCCCACTGCCATCTTCTGAATAGGTAACCGCTATACCGGCCCCGGCCCTTTCCCGAATACCCTCTAAAATCGTCGTCCCGATGGTAATTGCGCCACTATTGCCCTGCCAACTGATGGTCCAGCCGCCACATTGATTTCCCAGGTCATCTGCATTTTTTCCGGCAACATGAATGCGCGAAATACTGCCAGTGATTGGCAAACAATCATTTTTATTTTTTAATAAAACCAGCGATTCACGAACACATTGCCGGGCAATTTCGCGGTGTTCGGCAGAGCCGATGGTTCCGGTATATGAACGGTGGGTATAGGGATTTTCAAATAAACCCAATTCAAACTTGATCCGTAATATTCTCCGGACTGCGTCATTCACTCGCGATTCAGGTATTTGACCGTTATTTACCAGGTCCAGAGTCGTCAACATAAAATCTTCATACCGCTGCGGCAACATGACCATATCAACTCCGGCATTGATTGACGTCTCGATATCGCTGGCAAAGTCACCGGGAAGTTGATCAATACCGCCCCAGTCGGAAACCACAAAACCCTCAAATCCCAATTCACCTTTTAAAACGGTAGTCAGCCAATAATAACTGCCGTGCATTTTTTCACCATTCCAACTACTGAAAGATACCATGATCGACCCTGTCCCGGCTTCGATTGCCGCAATATACCCGGGCAGATGCAGGTTGCGCATTGTCGCCTCATCAACTTCCGTATTGCCCTGATCGTGACCATCGGTGGTACCGCCATCGCCAAGGAAATGTTTTGCGCATGCCAGGATCGTTCCCGGGTCGGAGAGATCGTTGCCCTGATACCCGCGGACAGCGGCAGCGGCCATCATCTCAGACAATTCCGGTGTTTCTCCGAATCCTTCATAAGTACGTCCCCAGCGCTCATTCCGAACTACCGCAATACAGGGAGAAAAAGTCCAATGAATGCCGGTGCCGGCAACCTCTTCAGCCGTAACCCGAGCCGCTTCTTCAACCAGGTCTGCATCCCGGGTACATCCCAGACCGATATTGTGCGGAAAGATTGTTGCGCCGTATACATTATTATGCCCATGAACGGCATCGATACCATATATCAATGGAATTTGCAGGCGAGTTTTCAGGGCATATGTTTGATATTCATCAACCATGTCTGCCCAAGCGGTTGGTTCATTAGAGCTGGGAACGGATCCACCGCCGCTTAAAATACTACCGATGAAATAATCAGTGATATCCTCTTTCTTCTGAATGAATCCCCGGTCAATCTGGATCATCTGTCCGATTTTTTCCTGTAGGGTCATACGAGACAACAAATCATCGACACGCTCATCAATAGAGTATCGGCTGTTTTGATAAATAACCGTTTCCGAACCGGGCTTGGTATTCTCCTCGCAAAACGGGAAAAAAAACAGAAACCCCAGAGCTATGGCAATAAATTGTTTTATTTTTCGCTCCTTCGATAAACTCTGACATAATCCACTTCCATTCTCTGGGGAAAGACAGTGGAATTATCAGGATTGCCCGGCCAATTCCCACCCACGGCTACATTTAGTATCAGATGAAAACGCTGATCAAAGGGAGCGGGATATTCGCCGCCTGTTGAGTACCAGGAACTCTGCATCTGATAAAAAGTACCGTCCACATACCAGCGGATTTGCGTGCTGTCCCATTCCAAAGTAAATATGTGAAAATCGGTGCTGAAATTTCCAACAGGCAGAGTGTACGAATCACCGGAGTGAACATTGTTCGGAAAGGTGCCACCATAGTGTAAGGTTCCGTACACTTTCTGCGGTTCATGACCAATTAGTTCCATGATATCAATTTCACCGCTGGCGGCCCAGCCACCGTACACCCAGTCCGTGGGAAGCATCCATATGGCCGGCCAAAGCCCCTTTCCATAGGGTAATTTCGCCCGAATATCAAAGCGGCCGTATTTCCAGTCACCTTTATATTTTGTTCTCAGACGGGCAGATGTGTACTGCCGCGTTCCTTCCGGACCGGTATACGTCTCTTTTAACGCCTGAATTACCAGAACGGAATCCAGTACGCCGGAGTTCTGAGAACGATCGGTATAATACTGAAGTTCGTTATTGCCACCCCCATCGGCATTGACTTCGTATTCCCATTTAGTCAAATCGACTGCATCTCCATTAAATTCATCGTGCCAAACAAGTTCCCAGCCCTCCGGCTCGGGAATAACATTGTCAGTGTCAGACTGTTTTGGGGCTGTGCTGCTATCCGCACAGTTAGACAAATAAAAAAGAAAAATGAGAAGCAGCGCGTTGTATTTCTTCATGGGATTCACATTTTATCTACGATATAAAAGTTATTCGTGTTAGCTGATCTATGAATTTCTCCGGACTTTCTAACTCAATTTATCTGCTTTCTCACAATAATCTGCCGGTACTGTACCTGAAGTCTTCAAATTAAACATTAGTGGTCAAATACTATGCCATATAAACCTTTCTCAATACAAGAATATAAGGGTCTGATAACATTAAAAATATTTATTAAAGTAATAAAAACACTTATCATTTTAATAAACATTTCCCATCCTGAAATTCAATGTTGCCGGGAAATGAAAATATTTTCCATGATTATCAGGCATTTTTACGACGAGAAAACAGCCTGTTTTCACCAATAATATGAATTATCAATAATCGCATCTGACTCTGGCATTAAATATGCTTTAACAAAATGGTTCAATTGTGATAATAAAAAAAATATAACCAACATGAGAGGAATACTTAATGAGCAATCAGAATAAACTGACCTTTAAAGAAAAAGTCGGATACGGTCTCGGGGATACCGCATCGAATTTATACTTTCAGATGTATATCAATTTCTTACTTTTCTTTTATACCGATGTTTTCGGAATACCGGCTGCGGTTGCCGGAACCATGTTCATGATAACCAGATTCTGGGATGCCGTAAATGACCCGATTATGGGTATAATTGCCGACAGAACCAAATCCAGACATGGTAAATTTCGCCCTTATCTGCTCTGGGTAATGTTTCCGATGGCTGTAATCGGTGTATTAATGTTTACTACTCCGAAATTCAGCGTCACCGGTAAAATTATTTACGCCTATATTACCTATATTGCCATGATGATGGCCTACACGGCAATCAATATCCCTTACTCTGCATTATTGGGGGTCATCTCACCCTCATCATCAGAACGAACCAGCGCTTCAACCTATCGTTTTGTATTGGCTTTCGCTGGTGCATTCATTATTCAGGGAGCTACTTTACCACTGGTCAATTTCTTTGGCAAAGGGAATCAGGCTGTCGGTTTTCCCTTTACCATGGGTGTCTACGGAATACTGGCAATGGCGATGTTTTATATAACATTTAAAACAACTAAAGAACGGGTACAACCTCCTAAAAAACAGAAGACCTCATTAAAAAATGATCTGAAAGATCTAATCGGGAATAAACCCTGGATGATCTTGCTCGTAATGAGCATATTCACACTCGGATATGTGATCATTCGTATGGGTACTATCATGTATTATTTCAAATATTATATTGGAAACGAATTACTTGCCGGTGCTTTTATGATGGCCGGAACCGTTGCCGTTATTGTCGGAACAGCCAGCACCCAATATCTGTCAAAACTGTTAGGTAAAAAGCGATTGTATCTTACGGTAATGGGATTATCCAGTTTACTGACCATGGTTTTTTACTACGTCCCCAAAGATCAGATTTTCTTGGTCTTTGCTGTCCATATTCTTATTTCCCTCGTGATGGCTCCACAAGCGCCATTGCTTTGGGCAATGTATGCCGATACTGCCGATTATTCCGAATGGAAAAACGGTCGCCGGGCTACCGGGCTGGTATTCTCAGCCGCTACGTTTTCCCAGAAATTCGGGATGGCGATTGGCGGCGGCATTGCCGGTTGGTTATTGGCTATTTTTCACTTTGAGCCGAACACCGTCCAAAGCCCCGAAACAATTACCGGTATAAAATTAATGATGAGTTATATTCCTGCCGCTGCCACGGTGGTTGCCGTAATTGCCGCATTCTTTTATCCTCTGGATGATAAGACAATGAAAAATATCGAAATGGAACTGGAAGAAAGAAATAAAGAAGAATAGGTGAAATCAGCACGGGGAAGATTTGAAAAACCTATCTATTCTTTTATCAATCATTTTAATGAATGTAAGTTTTGCTATGCCGCAAAATAACAGGGACATCGAACAGAAAATCGATCAGTTGCTGGCCAAAATGACATTGGCGGAAAAAATCGGGCAAATGTCCCAGCGCAACGGATTTGACGGAAATGCGGCTATGATCAAAGCCGGCAAAATCGGCTCCTTACTGAATGAAGTTGATCCCGACAAAATTCGTCAGGCTCAGAAACTCGCTGTGGAACAAAGTCCGAATGGTATTCCCCTCTTAATCGGCCGCGATGTGATTCATGGTTTTCGTACGATTTTTCCGATTCCCCTGGGACTGGCCGCCACATGGAATCCCGAAGGGGTACGCAAGGGAGCGCGCATCTCGGCCAAGGAAGCCGCCTCAATAGGTATCAACTGGACATTTGCACCGATGATGGATATTGCCCGGGATTCACGCTGGGGACGAATTGCCGAAAGTTTCGGTGAAGACCCCTACCTGGCCAGTAAAATGGCAGTTGCAATGATTGAAGGATTTCAGACCGATGATCTCAGCCGCCCCGATGCCATCGCAGCCTGTGCGAAGCACTTTGCAGGCTACGGCGCCGTTGAGGGAGGACGGGATTACAATACGGTCTATATTCCGGAGCAATTACTCCGGGAAGTATATCTGAAACCTTTTAATGCAGCCGTTGATGCAGGTGTGTCAACTTTCATGACAGCGTTTAGTGATCTCAATGGCATTCCGTCAACGGCCAATAATTTCACATTGAAGCAGATTTTGCGCAATGAGTGGAACTTTGACGGTTTTGTGGTCAGCGACTGGGCGTCTATATCCGAAATGATTACCCACGGTTATTGCACTGATGAAAGAGACGCCGCAGAAAAAGCGGTCAACGCCGGTGTTGATATGGAAATGGCTACATCCAACTATGAGCAATACTTAAAGGAATTAATCGAGGCCGGTGAAGTTAGTATGGAAACAGTTGACAATGCCGTCCGTAATATTTTACGGATAAAATATCGTCTGGGATTGTTTGAACATCCCTACGTTGATGCCACCGATTTTCCGGAGATGGTGAATGACGATTATTTGAAGACAGCCGGGCAGATAGCCGCCCAGAGCATTGTCATGCTGAAAAACGAAAACAATATCCTCCCATTATCAAAAAATATAAAGGACATCGCTGTCATCGGGCCAATGGCGGATGATAAATTTGAACAACTGGGCACCTGGACTTTCGACAAACAGATCGAAGATACGCACACACCTTTACAGGCGCTGAAAGAGTACTACCGAGGTAAAGCCAACATCCATTATTCCAAAGGCCTGGAAATATCACGTAGCCGTGACCATAAATATTTCAAGGAAGCAATAAAAGCTGCCAAAAAATCCGATGTGGTGCTGATGTTTATGGGTGAAGAAGCCATCATTACCGGTGAAGCCCACTGCCGCGCCAATATCAATCTGCCGGGAGGGCAGGAAGAACTTATTAAAACGATTGCCCGAACCGGCACACCAATTGTTATGATTGTAATGTCCGGCAGGGCCTTGACGATGGGCAACATTCTTGATGATGTGGACGCGATTCTTTACGCCTTCCATCCGGGCACGATGGGCGGACCGGCGATTGTTGATCTCTTAACCGGTAAAAAATCTCCCTCCGGCAAATTGCCAATCACTTTTCCGAAAGTTGTCGGTCAAATTCCAATTTATTACAATCATAAAAACACCGGTCGTCCGCCAATTGAGAAGAATTTTGTTCAAATAGACGATATTCCAGTCCGCGCCTGGCAAACATCTCTGGGAAATGAATCTCATTACATAGACGCCGGATACAAACCCCAATTTCCCTTCGGTTTCGGACTATCATACACAACTTTTGCCTATTCCGACATCAGGATTTCCAATAAAACGATCAAAATGGGTGATGAATTTGTTGTTTCAGCAACAATCACAAACACCGGCAATATGGAAGGCGATGAAATCGTACAGTTTTACACGCATGATATAAGTGCCAGTATTACTCCACCGGTTAAAGAACTGAAGGGGTTTCAGCGAATCACCCTTAAGCCGGGCCAGTCCAAAATCGTGGAATTCAAACTCCATACTGACGATCTGGCTTTCTACAATCAGGAAATGAAAGAGGTAACCGAACCGGGCAAATTCCAGTTCTGGATCGCACCCAATTCCGACAGTGGTAGTCCGACAGAATTTGAAGTAGTGAAATAGTAATTTCCTTTGTTGGCCGATATTATGATATGCTCCCCTGTTTGGGAAATATAAATTATTCAGTTATTTTCCCAATGTTAAAACACACAGGTCATATAACCACAATTGAATAAACGGGAATATAAATGAAGAAAATAATTTGTCTGTTTTTGGTGTTGAGCTTTTTATTATTCACTTGCGACACCGATCCCGTAAAGGTCGATATAAAAACAACCGACACGGGATATCAGCTCTATCGCGCCGGTAAACCCTATTACATCAAAGGTGCCGGTATCGAGGGCCATTATAAAGAACTGGTGGCTGCCGGCGGAAATTCCATTCGCATCTGGGGTGTTGATCAATGGGCGGAAGCATTTGCCATGGCTGAGAAATTCGATCTGACGGTTTGTGCCGGTATCTGGCTGGAGCAGGAGCGTCAGGGATTTGATTACAGCAATCCCGACACTGTAAAACAGCAATTCGAGCGATATAAACCTGCAATCTTAAAATATAAAGACCATCCGAAGCTCTTAATGTGGAATATCGGCAATGAGCTGGATCTCAATTACACCAATCCGGCGGTCTGGGATGCGGTCGAAGAATTCGCCGCATATATCCACGAGGTTGATGGCAATCATCCTACGACAACTACCACCGCTTTCATTGAAAAAGAAGAAGTTGAGTACATAAAGGAAAAATGCCCCAGCATAGATCTGCTTTGCATAAATGCCTATGCGGGCTTGCCGGTAGTATCGCAGTTTTTAAAAGATTTCGGCTGGAACAAGGCTTATATACTGGGCGAATGGGGTACTTTCGGTCACTGGGAGGTGGCTAAAACCGGTTGGAATGAGCCGATTGAATTTACCAGCAAGGAAAAGGCAGAACTCTATTTTCAGGAGTATAAAGACTATATTCTGCCGGAGCCCAATTGTCTGGGCTCTTATGTATTCTTCTGGGGCTCCAAGCAGGAACGAACGCCGACCTGGTACGGCATGTTTTTACAAAATGGCGCCAAAACGCAGGCAGTTGATGTCATGCACAAACTCTGGAAAAATGAATGGCCGACCGACCGGGCGCCAATTCTAGATTCTTTGAGAATTGATGAAAAAAGCGCCCACGCCAGTATTATATTCAAACCGGAGACACAACACAGCGCTGAAGTCTGGGCTATTGACCCGGAAAACCAGGCACTGACAGTAAAGTGGCAGATATTGCACGAAACCACCGACAAACGCACCGGCGGCGATGAGGAGACCAGACCGCCGAAAGCCGAGTATAAAATCATTGAAAAAAGGGACAATCAATTATCCTTTCTGGCGCCGAAACAATCCGGAGCTTACCGGCTCTTTGTCTATGTCTATGATGAAACAGGCAATGCTGCCCATGCAAATATTCCCTTTTTCGTAAAGTAAGGATTGGTTTTTATGTCAAAAATTTTTATCGGAAATAATCGATTGAACACCAGAAATAAAAAAGTGACCGGTGAAATCATTACTATTAACGATGAACAGTATTATAAGATTTCCAATTACGATGAAATGCATCCCTTTTTTATCAGTGTGGTCAGTGAATCGGACCTCTGGATGTACATCTCCAGTAACGGCGCCCTGACAGCCGGCCGTAAAAACGCCGACAATGCACTCTTCCCCTACTATACCGATGACAGAATCCATGATTCCCGTGATATCACCGGCAGCAAAACACTTTTTAAAATTACCAGAGAAAATAAAACATATCTCTGGGAACCCTTTTCGGCAAATTATCGTGGTATTTATCATTGCCGTCTCAATATTTATAAGAACCGGTTGGGCAACAAACTGATTTTTGAGGAAATCAATGACGACCTTGGCATCAGTTTTCAATATGCATGGCTCAATGCCGACCCTTTCGGTTTTATAAAAAAATCACAAATCATTAATCACAATTCAGAAAACGTCTATGTGGAAATCCTGGATGGCATCCAGAATCTCCTGCCTTCGGGGATCGACCGAAAATTTCAACTGGAATACAGCACGCTGGTGGACGGATATAAAAAAAACGAACTCCTGCCTGAAGCCAAACTGGGACTTTATATGCTCAGCTCCGTTCCGGTGGATCGCGCCGAACCCAGTGAATCGTTGACAACCACAATCGCCTGGTCGGCAGGACTGAATCAAGCAACAGTATTGTTGTCATCGACTCAACTGAATGCCTTTCGACAGGGTAAAATATTAGTGCAAGAAACCGACGTCCGGGCGGAACGGGGCGCTTATTTTATCAATGCGCAGATTGATTTACCGCCCAACCAGCCCGCGAGATGGTACACTGTCATTGATCTGAATAAAACCCAGACCGAGGTGGCGGAATTATCTCAATTTATTTTGACCACAGAAGACATTGAAACCGCGTTGGAAAAATCCATCCAGGCCAGTTCCGAAGCCCTGCAACTCAAGATTGCCAGGGCCGATGGGATTCAATTGACTGATGATAAACTGAATGTCTTTCGTCACAGCGCCAATACAATGTTCAATATTATGCGTGGCGGTCTATTTGATGATGGCTACCGAATTGACAAAAAGGATTTTCAGCAATTTTTATCGACAGCCAATAAAAGGGTGGCAGAAAAATATAAACCCGTTCTGAATAAATTGCCGGAAACAATCGGTTTTCAGGAACTTCTGACATCTGTTTCACAAAGCGATAAAATCTTCAACCGGCTTTGCAATGAGTACCTGCCATTGAGTTTCAGTCGTCGCCATGGCGATCCCAGCCGTCCATGGAACCGGTTTTCCATTGACATTAAGGACAAATCCGGCAATAAAAAACTTAATTACGAAGGTAACTGGCGGGATATATTCCAGAACTGGGAAGCCCTGGCGTTTTCCTTCCCTGAATATATCGAAAGCATGATCACAAAGTTTGTGAATGCTTCCACCGCCGATGGATACAATCCTTATCGCGTGGTTCGCAACGGTTTCGACTGGGAAGTCCTCGATCCCAATGATGCCTGGTCCTACATCGGCTATTGGGGCGATCACCAGATTATTTACTTACAAAAACTGCTGGAATTGTCCGATAAATATCACCCGGGGAAACTGCAACAGATGTTGGTAAAAGATATTTTTACCTACGCCAATGTTCCTTACAAAATCAAAACTTATGATGAGATTTATCGTGATCCCTATAATACCGTGGATTTTGACAGCGAGCTAAATAAAGCCATTGCAGAAAAGGTAGAAATAATGGGCGCCGATGCAAAATATGTCTTCGGACCCGACGGGAATATATACACTGTTACTCTTGCCGAAAAATTACTGGTGCCAGCGCTGGTAAAACTGTCCAACTTTGTTCCCGAAGCCGGTATCTGGATGAATACCCAGCGGCCGGAATGGAACGACGCCAACAACGCACTGGTGGGCAACGGCACTTCGATGGTGACACTGTACTATGTAAGGCGCTATGTAAACTTTATAAAATCCCTCTTCGGAGATGTGACAGACGTCGAAATTTCAGATGAAGTTTACCGCTTATTATCGGATATAACTGAAACGTTTAATAAATTTCAACACCTGCTGTCAGGGAAAATATCCGACAAGGACCGTAAAACAATCGTATACCAATTATCTCTATCCGGTACAAGACATCGCCAGTCAATCTATGGCAGGGGATTCAGTGGTAAGCACAGAGCAGTAAAATCAAACGAATTCACTGATTTTTTCAAGATCACTTTAAAATTCATCGACCATTCTATCCAAGCCAATGAGCGGGATGATCATCTTTTTCATGCCTATAACCTTATCTCATTGAAAAAAGATGAGATTTCAATTCGCTATCTTTACGAAATGCTGGAGGGTCAGGTAGCGGTTTTGAGCGCCGGTTATCTTGATACCGGACAAACTTTGACATTGCTGAAGTCTCTGCGCAACAGTCGGTTGTACCGGAAAGATCAGAATAGTTATATGCTGTACCCGAATCGTCAATTAGCAAGGTTTACTGAAAAGAATGTAATTCCTGAAAACCTGATTAAGAAATCCTCTATCATCGCGCAATGGCTTACCCAAAAAGATACTGACATTGTCGAAATAGACATCCACGGTGATGTGCATTTTCACAGCAGTTTCCGGAATGCCCGCGTGCTGAAACAGGCGTTGATCGAAAAAAATATCGGTAACGATGTTCGCCGGGAAATCCTCGATATTTACGAAGCGGTTTTTGACCACCAGTCTTTCACCGGCCGCTCGGGCACCTTTTATAAATACGAAGGCCTGGGCAGCATATACTGGCACATGGTTTCCAAGCTGCTGCTGGCCGTACAGGAAAATTACTTCAAAGCCGTAAACAGCGGCGCTGACAGAGTGCAAATTGACGAATTAAAACAAATCTACTACGACATCCGGAAAGGAATCGGCAGTCATAAAAGCCCGAAAGACTACGGCGCTTTTCCAACCGACCCCTATTCTCACACACCGGGTCACCGCGGCGTCCAGCAGCCGGGTATGACGGGACAGGTCAAGGAAGATCTGATTTCCCGGCTCGGTGAACTTGGGGTTTGCATAGAGGACGGATGCATCCGCTTTGCGCCAATATTACTGAAAAAATCGGAATTCCTAAGATCAACACAGGAATTCACTTATTACAATGTCAGCGGTAAAAAAAATATCGTTAAACTAAACCCGGGGAGTCTTGCTTTCACCGTTGTTCAAGTCCCCGTAATTTACCACCTGTCGGATACAGATAAGGTTAAAATATTTTATACCGATAACAACGTAGAGACATTTCCGGGTCACCGTCTGGGGCCGGATGTATCAAAATCAATTTTTAAACGAAGTGATGATGTACTGAGAATCGAGGTTAGCATAAAAAATAGCGGATAGATCAACGTTAAAGGTTATTTAAAATCATTAAATTTCTCATTAAACAGTCGGGGGACATTATGCAATCAAGATTGTTAATTTTGCTCATTATATTCCCGATCCTGGCGGCGAATTGTAACGGCAACCGGCCACTTGCCCGTCTCAAAATATCAGAACAGGTTATCGCCGATAATTACCTCGGTGATGATTATGTGAAAAATATTCAGACCAGAGTTGAGAATAATTATAGATTGGAAGACGGAAGGCTGCTGCTGGGCAATAAAACCATCCGGGCCGTATCCTACTCCGGTTATCGTAAAGAGACCCGCGGCAAAGGATTGCCCAATCAGGATGACTTCTGTCCCACTGTCGCAGAAATCAAGGAAGATATGAAAATTCTCAGCGCAATGGGCATAAAATTGATTCGCACTTATGACACTCAGGAATATGCTCACGCTCCACGTGTTTTGGAAGCAATTCATCAACTGAAACAGGAAAACAGCGATTTTGAAATGTATGTCATGCTGGGCGCATGGATTCAGTGCAAAGGCGCCTATACCGATTCCGTTGATCATACCATTGAAGATGAAACATTCAACACCCGTGAAATGGATACGGCGATTGAACTGGCGGCAACTTATCCGGAAATTGTTAAAATTATCGCTGTCGGTAATGAAGCCATGGTCACCTGGCAGGCCCATTGGGTAGATTCGAAAATCATTTTGAAATATGTGCGCTATGCGAAGGCGGCCAAAACGGAACCGGTAAACGGTTATCTGCTCCCTGAAAAGATCTTGCTGACCTCTTCCGACAATTTTGCTGTCTGGGGAGCTGAAGAACAATATCGCAAAGCAGCGTTAATAGAATTGATCAAGGAAATTGATTTTATTTCCCTGCATACTTATCCTTTTCATGACTCCCACTATAATCCGGGTTTTTGGCAAATTGCCAAAAAAGACAGTGCGATAACAAACGATCAGAAAGTAAACCAAAGTATGCAAAATGCCTTTATACATGCAGTAAATCAGTACAATCTGGTTAAAAACTACCTTCGGGATATCAATATCGTAAAGCCGATTCATATCGGTGAGACCGGCTGGGCAACCGTTGATGATGGTTTTTATTCAACCCCCGGCTCCGGCGCTACCGATGAAATAAAAATGGGAATGTATTATGATGCCATGCGCCAATGGACCGCTGCGAACAATATTTCCTGTTTTTATTTCGAGGCCTTTGATGAACCCTGGAAAGGCGGTGAGCTGGGCAGCGAATCCCATTTCGGGCTTTTTACCGTTGATGGTAAAGCCAAATATCCTCTCTGGAAAATGGTCGACGAGGGAACATTCAAAGGACTTAAGAGAGGTGGAAACAATATTGCGAAAACATATAATGGCAATTATGAACTGCTCAAAAAAGACATGCTGATTCCACCCTTGGCAGAGCAGTAATTCGGTAAATTCAAATTAGTTTTAAATGACAAAAATGTAATGATGATTCACGAACATTCGGTGTATTATATATTGGCATCGATACCGGTTTAAGCTATTTCAACAAAATCATCTTCCGCGTATCGATCAACAACCCGTCCACCAGTAAACGGCAAAAATACAGCCCGCTCGCAAAATCAGTTGCATTCCATTGAGCGTTGTAATTCCCTGGCAATTTAGAATCCATGACAAGTTCGGTACATTTTCGTCCATTCATATCATAAATATCCAATTCCACAAACCCAGCTTCAGGCAAAAAATATTCGATTGTTGTTGCGGGATTGAAGGGATTCGGAAAATTCCGGGCGAGCCTGAATTGGCTTTCCATAAAGGGTTGTGAGTTCCCGATGCCTGTTTCAATCGGACTAATCTTCAGACCATTTATCAGAGCATAGTCCTTATTATTCCCAAAATGAATGTCGAGAATCCCGTCTCTGACGCTCACTTCAGGAACATCTATTTCGTAGGCGCCATGAATCCCCGCAGAAGCATACAAATCCAGATTTCGGGTGATATAGTCGCCTTCTACATTGATTTCCATCAAACGTCGTCCGGATTCTGAAAAATAATTTTCAGCAAACATCAAAGTCACCTGATAATTTCCTTTCGGTAACCTTACCTGATATTTTACCAGATTTCGTTGCTCCGATTGATAAACAATGTCATCGGTTGTATTGGCAATCGCCTGACCGGGAAAATGACCATCGACGCCGCCGATATGCCCGTAGTCACCGGAATTTGACCATTCCTGATCACCAAGCCAGTTATTAAATGCATCACCACCGATATTTATTTTTAGAGGATAATTCCAGACAGGCGGCATTTGAATCGGAATGGATTGACCCAGCAATGAATTAGCCGGTATTGCTAAATCCTTGATACCCAGAACGACCAAATTGTAGTTAAGTGATTCATCAATACCAGCCACGACCAATTTTACATGGCGACGGTTTGACTGCTGAATCGCCTTTTCGATCGTTACCCCGGAAATAACGTAATTACCAACCTTCTCGGCACTTTCCTGTGTTATCTCTTCGGAAAATGCCACCAGGACAGTATCATCCTCATAACGGGCGTATTCCATAAAGGGTTTGACTTTATCAGTATACCCGATATTCGTTGCGTCCGTAAGGCATAATATCATTTTTCCATCACTGAAAACACAATTTTCAGGAATAAAATCGCTGTTATTACCATTCCAGGTATGTGTGGCTTTTGCCCATCGATTTGTATCCCAGGAATCAAAGTCATCCCGCCACTGAAACGTAAAATTATTCCCGGTGCCAACATTTCCCGAACCGGGAGTATAGGACGCATAACTGACCCAATCATAATAGGCAAAAAAGGGTAACTGATTAACGTTCAGATCCCCAACCCAATCCGAATAAGCCGGCGGCCAGATATTCATCATGATCTTTTGATCGCGGTTGAGAGCAGTAATATGATCTCCGGTTTGGCGGTGAGCCTCCTCACCATCAACAAACCAGGCCACATAGTCTGGTGTCCATTCAATTGCATAGGTGTGGAAACCGGCCGTCGGGTCAAAATCAACCCATTGGTGATGTTCATGATTTGCCTGCCCCGGAGTAATGGGATTGAACTGAATATCATCAGTATAGCGACCCAACATTTCGATATCCAGCTCATTCCATTCATTAATTCCCTGACTGCCCAACTCATGATAAGTAAAAAACGTCGATGTCTGACCGGCGCCATAGGAAGCTTTGTAATTCACCTCAAAACGACCGTACGTATAACTTGCTTTTGTTCGATATTCGGCGCCTTTATAATTTTTCGTAAAAATCAGCCCTGTCATAAAAATTAATACCAATATCAAACGAAAACACTTGATACGATTCATATTATTTCACTTCCATTTTACTTCCGTAATTTAATTTGCTGTCCGTCGTCAATATCGGGAATCCGGGGCTGACAATCGGATAAGGGACTCCCGCCTGTAAAGCGAAAAGGTCAATATGTGTCAGTTCTATCGTTTCAAACAGGTCGGTGTTAATGGAAATCTCATTCGAATATTTCGTCTGCAAACTGTCAACGAGCGGATTTAAATAATTTTTTATTGCCGATAAATACTCTTTCTGAAAGTCACCCCGGAAACCTCTATTTTGCAGATATTGATCACGCCAGTAATCGGACATCATGGCATCGGACCACATTCTTGCATGATTCTTTACATAAATATTTTGATCATACCCCGCTTTATAGGCTTCTGCGGTGATAAAGTGATCTCTGATTAAATCCACAACCGCCAGCTTGAACTGTTCCGGGAACTCCGACTTGGATATCTGTCGTTTCCGAAACACCAGAGGATGGGACTCGACCAGTTCGGCAAAATCGGCAACCGTCCAAATTTGTCCGTCGAGATTAAAAAATGGTTTGTCGACAAGTCGGTCGCCGGAATAATCTATGCTGGAATCCAGGACGACTTCATTGGCCTGGCCCCAAAACTGCCGATTGAATGCATTCTTTTTATCCTGCATACTTTTCAGGTATCGCGGACCAACAATCTTAACGATTTCTCGGAACGTATCTTCGGTAAAAACAACCGATTTCCCTTTCATTATATCCGCAACCTGTTGGGCGTATAGCCGATTCGCCTGAACTGTATGCAGCTTCTCCGTGACATCTTTCAACCGCCTTCTGACGGCGCCTTCACCAAGCGCCCGTTCATCTTCCCAACCCTTGATTTTCATTATCAGATAACTGCCATCATCAATCCTTACCGGATTCAGCATCTGGTCTTTTTGAAGAGGATGGCTGAAAAACATTTCGAACATTTCATCATTGATATCGGAATTGAAATCAATTTTTCGACTTGGAATTTGGGAATCGGGTAAAACCTCTCCGGCAATTTCACTAAAAGGAACCCCCTTATCAGTATAAAGCGAATAGGCCGTTAATGCAGATTCTTTATTGGGTAGTCTCAAATATTGAACTTCGTATGTTCGTCCGGCTGACTGAAAGTAATTTTTCACTATGTTACTATCAAGTTTGACCTTTTTATAGGCTCGATCATGGTAAAACATCTGGCGCATGGCCTGTTCCTTACGTCCCTGAATATATTTCCTGAAACGTTCATTTTCGGCCAGCTTGTTATCGGTACCCGCCTCCATAGCTAACAATTTTTCCGCAATCAATGAATTCAGAACGATTTTCCGGTGAATATAATTATCACCTCTGCAATAGTTGGGACGAATAGTATATTCCGCCCTGCGGAGGAATTCATCCTTTGTAATGATTCTGTCACCGATTTTCGCCAGAATCTGACTGTCAGGAATTTCTGCAGGTTGATGCCCACAGGAAAGAAAAAACAATACAGTAATGACAACAAATAACGGTTTTTTTTTCAGCATAAAGAAAAACACCCCCGAATTACATTGAGGGTATTTTAATAAGTTTAAAAAACAATTCATAGTATTCAGTGAAAAAATGTCGTGGGGATCACTTGTCGTTTTAAAATTGAATTCCTATGGTATAAGATTGTGTATTGCCAAGCACACCAATTGGTTTAAATGCGTAGTCTGTTCTGATGGCATAATTGTTCAGGAATCTGATGACCAATCCCCCTCCATACGTCATACCATACTCGGAATCTTCCATAAAAAGAGCTTTATAACCGGCGCGTAAATAGAATGTACCGGCACCCGGAATATTCAATTGATATTCGGCTCCGAGATTGACGGACTCGGAATTATTATTCGGATGCAGGGCATCAGCCGCTAAGATCAGACGCTGGTTTTTAACAACAATCGGCTGAATAGACATACCAATTCTGAAGATGAGAGGCAGCTCCCATTCCTGCATTTTGAATTGTCCCTGAACAGTGCTGTAATTTCCGGCCTCGTCGGGTAGTATGTCAATCGGAAACAGCAAATCCATACCGTCATATCTCATTTTTGTTCCATAGTTCGAAATGCTCATTCCGATCCGCAGGCCATCATCCTTTTTACCGGTCATTGAAAAGAAACCGGTTTCTACAATAACCCCCAGATCCAGAGCAACTGCGCTGGCCGTCATATGCCAGATCTGAGAACTGATATACTTTGCCGATGCGCCGAAAGCAAACCACTGGGCAATTCGTCTGGAATAACTAAAGACAAAGCTATAATCATTGGCCGAAAACAACTCACCTGTTCCGTCCTGATAATCCAGGGTCGTCACCTCCATATCACCATATCCCAAATGGGTAAATCCGACGGCAAGCGTCCCGATGGACGGCAAAACAAAGGCCGAGGATACATTTGACGAGCTTATATCAATGACCCAGGGCTGATACATAAACATCGCCTCATTTTTATCCAGAAATGCCAGCCCCGCAGGGTTCCAGTAGATTGATGACAGCCTTCCGGTCATACTGACGTAAGCTTCTCCCATGGCATTACCATCACTGCCGACACCAATCTCAAGAAAATTTGCCGAGGTTGTACCAACCCGGTAAGGTTTCTGGGCAAATAGTACCATACTAAAGCCAAAACTCAAAATAAAGATTTTCAGAAAAATGTCTTTCATACGATATATGCCTATCATTGATATCAACCTTTTATTTAATAATTGCAAATTTACCCATTTTCTCATCGTTGGTCAGTTTTGACTGAACATGGTAGAGATACATCCCGGCGGCAACCTCCAGTCCCTCTTTCGACAACAAATCCCAATGAACGGTTCCGTTATCGTCATCATTATTGACATCAATCTTATCAACAAGGACACCACTTACGGTAAATATCTTGATCGTGCATTGGGACGGCACATTAACAAACATCAGATCACGTCGCTGATTCAAATACCAGTTCGCCACGGCCGTTTCCATTGCATTTGTTGCCACATAGGGATTAGGAACCACCTTAATGTCTTTCATTGTCTGACTGAGTTCCGAAGTATTTAAGTCGCCGCTGGGCAAGATTTTGAAACTGATTGTATCTGTAGTAAAAAACGGTCTTTTAAACGTTATTTTATAGACATCACCCGCTTTCGGAAGCTGCGTACTGTCACCAAATGCCGATAAGAAATCAATGGCAAAGACCGAACCGGCCCATTTCCCGCCGCTGGTTAGCGGCCCTACATATATCTGGTCTGTCAATATATCAAACTGGCCGTTTTGATCAAGGTCATGAACAATCATATCGAGGAATTCGACAGAATCAGTGAAGGTTTTATTGACAACGTAGAAATTAAAATTTTCAGTCGTTAGCAAATTTCTGCGAATTTGAGTATCATTGACATCCCGAATTCTCGAGGCACTACCGGCTCCTGTATATTCCATTGGATTATCTGTAAAAATGATTTCATAGTCCCACGCAAAAAATTTAGATTCTCTGCTGGTTGGCACAACATTTATTGGTGCAGAACCCGTAACCCATCCAGAATTTTCGGAGTCGTATACTGCGGTTCTGACCGGCAGGTCCAAATCGAGGCTGACACCGTCAAATACGTCGGTTTGAATCGTTTTACGCGTATTCAGATAATAACTATCCAGCGTATCATCGTAGATAATATTGGTTCCGATAAAATTTTCCGGATATTCATGATAAACTTCCAGCGAATCGGTCGCGTCGAAAACCCGGATACCGGTATTACTGTATGAAAGCCCATGGGAATAATCATTGATAACATTTAATGTATCGACATCAAAAGTCACTTTGTAAACATGATTGATTTTCAGACTCTTGTTCGCCAGTATTTCGGGAGTGACTTCACCGGTCCCGATTAAATCCGATTCAAACATTTCGATATTTTCAGGTACATACCCCGCGGCTTTCTGATAGGGGGTTACGATTTGGACGTTCTTATCATAATATTTTACATTTTCCGATTCATCGAGTTTAATAACGATATTATTTTCAGACGGAGAAATGCCGGGACCGATATTCGGTGCGCCGTAATCATAGGCCACAATGGCATAATAGTAAGTGCGACCGTTCTGGACATTTTTATCGACAAAGTAATGCTGTATGCCGGCGTCGCTGCCCAGATAATATCCGACGCCATTGACCAAACCAAAATCTGTAAATCCGGTGATACCATCCTTGATATCACACTGGAATATCGGTTTATTATATGTTGCCGTTCCGTAACCATCGGTAATGATCATCGGATCGGACATTTTTTTATCTGTCGCACGATAGAGTTTATATCCTTCGAAATCGTTTACATTGCCAACGAAGGGGTCCCGGGTTTTTGTATCAGCAATATTATCCCAGGTCAGAATGACTTTACCGTCTCCCGGAGTGGCTTTTAAGGTCGGTTTCTTCGGAGGTTGGGCAAAACGATAATCCTTTTCATAGATCACCTGAACGATTCGCTTCAATTCAAACAGAGCCGGGGCGGAATGGTCGTCCGAATTCAGACCCTCCAAGGGATCATAGGAATGCAGTTCAGACATGGAAATACGCTCGGTCCTGCCCTGATACAGCGGAAACGGACCTGAAGCAAATGTTTCGACAAGATTTGACTGCCATTCGGTCTCTTCAATCAGGGATTCCACCCCAATGACTTCCCACATGGATTTATCGTTGCGAAACCATTTCTCATATGGTGGTCGATGCGGTTGAATCTCAAACAGCTGAAAAGAAGTCAAACCAACCATATCCGATTCACTGACATCGGTCGCCGCAAAATTCGGCTCGCAACCGACACCTTCGATATAATCGGGTTTATGATTCCCCTCGCCTTCATCCGGACCATAATAATTCAATTCCGTCGGTCCAACACCATCCAAGCCTACATCATCTCCGGCATCCTCCCCCGGTTCGGTCACCCATACCGGATTAACGTCGGTTCCGATATTAACGGCATAAACCCCGTTA